>NZ_JBVJHZ010000033.1:0-64143 GCF_055586545.1 Glycomyces sp. NPDC050141
CCAGTCCCTCAGACTCCCCCCCCCCGCCTAGGGAAAAGAGGCACAACACTGTCCCCACAAAACGCGCTTTTGGGTGGGACCACCCCCCCCCCCCCCCCCGCCCCCCCCCCCCCCCCGGTCCCTCATCTGGGAGGCAAGCCTCAGGAGAGGTAGGGCCCGGCGGTGCCGACCTGGCCGGGCGCGTCGGTCAGGGCGGTGTCGAGGACCCAGACGGCCATGTCGCCCTGGCCGGAGACGTTCGCGGTCAGGGTGCCGCCGGTGACAGTAGCGGTGGCCCCGGTGATCGCGTCGGTGTAGGTGCCGTTCGGGATACCGGTGAACGTGGCGGTGCCGGTGATGGCGACGAGCGCGAAGCTGTCGGTCGTGTCGTCGGTGTACCGGCGCTTGAACGCGATGCCGCCGCTGATGCCGTCGGTGGAGTACTGGCCCATGGACAGGGCCGGGACGGCGCGGCGGATCTCGTTGAGGCGCTGGAGGTGCTGCACGAGCGGCTGGTCCAGTGTGGTCGCGACGGCGCCGGTGGCCGATTCGACCTGGCCGAAGTCGCTCACTTCGAGGGTGCCTTCGAGGTGGTCGCCGAAGTAGGCGCGGCCGGTCGTCGAGAGCGGGCAGGTCGGGCCGCAGTCGATCTTCGCTCCGGCCTGGAACTCGATCTCCGATCCGTAGTAGAGGGTCGGCACGCCGCGGAACGTCCACATGAGGTTCATGTTCTCGGCCCAGGCGGCGGTGCCGCCGGAGTAGCGGTTGCCGGACTTGTTGGGGCCGTAGTCGTGCGAGTCGACGTACACGGCGTTGAACGTGGCGTCGTTGACCCAGGCGTCGGAGTCCTTGCCGTTGTAGAACGCGTTGCTCGCTTCACCGAAGTTCATGTGCATGCGCATGTCGATGATGTTCATGCCGGAGAAGGCACTGTAGTCGGGCTCGTGGTACTCGTTGCCGTCGAGGAACGCGTTGGTGCTCGTGGGCTGGTTCTCGGTGCCCTGCGTGTTCTCCCAGTTGTACTGCTCCAGGGCGGCGGTGGCGTCGTCCGCGGAGTACTCGCGGCGCTCCTGCCAGGTGTAGAACTGGGCGGAGTGGTTGACCGAGCCGCGGTTCCAGCGGTCGTGCACGAAGGCCGCCACTTCACCGAAGATGTAGAAGTCCTGGGCCTTCTCGGCGCCGTACTTGGATTCCAGGTGCTCCTGGAGCGCGGGCAGGAAGACCCGGTTCCAGGTGACGCGCGGGATGTGGACGGCGGTGTCGATGCGGAAGCCGTCGACGCCCATGTCGATGTACTGCTTGTAGGCGCCGATCAGGTAGTCCTGGACCTCGGGGTCCTCGGTGTTGAAGTCGGCGAGGTCTTCATGGAGCCAGCAGGAGCGGGCGTCCTCGCCCTCCCAGTTGCCGATCCAGCACTGGTGGTAGTGCTCGGCGGAGAACATTCCCGAAGTGGCGCTGGGCCACTGGCAGTTGTAGACCTTCCAGCCCTCGGAGCTGTAGTTGCCGGTGAAGACGCCCCAGTTCTGGCAGGTGTTCCCGGCGGGCTCGGCGGTGGACCAGAGGTCGCCGTTGTAGTAGCTGCGGCCGGAGTTCGGTTCGACCGAGAGGCCGTCGTAGGTGAAGTCGGGGTTGTACGTGTCGTAGAAGTCGCCCCACTGGGAGTCCTGGACGCCGTAGACCGCGGGGGTCTCCAGGCCGACCGCGCCCCAGCGCGAGGAGTGGTTGAAGACCACGTCCTGGTAGATCTTCATGCCCTTGGCGTGGGCGGTGTCGATGAGGTCCTGATAGGACGCGCCCTCGGACTCGAGGCGGGCGTCGATCTCGTAGAAGTCGTACCCGTGGTAGCCGTGGTAGTCGTAGTCGGAGCGGTTGAGGACCACCGGGGTGATCCAGACGGCGGAGAAGCCGAGGCCCTTGATGTAGTCGAGCCGGTCCATGAGGCCCGAGAAGTCGCCGCGGAACATCGGGTCGTCGTACCCGGCGTTGCCGGAGGTCTCGTGCTTGCTGCCGCCGCGGTTGTTCGACTCGTCGCCGTCGTAGAAGCGGGCGGTCATGGCGAAGTAGATCGGGTCCTGGCGGGGGTCGCCGCCGAGCATCTCGCCGCCGGCGGCGGCGGGCGGGGCCTCACCGGTGGTCGCCGAGACGGAAGCGCTTGCGGCGGAGAGGTTCCCGGCCGCGTCGTAGGCCTCGACCGTGTAGGAGTAGGCGGTGTTCGGGCTCAGGTTCCCGTCGGTGAACTTCGTCGAGGCGGTCGTGCGGGTGACCGTGCCCTCGGCGGAGGTTCGGGTGAGGCGGTAGCCGGTGACGGCCGTGTCGTCGGTGGCGGCGGTCCAGGACAGGATCACCGTGACGGCGTTGACAGTGGCCGTGACCCCTTGGGGCACTGAAGGAGCCTCGGTGTCGGGCTCGACCGGCGTACACGGGTCGGCGGCGTTCGCGGTGAGCGCGCCGTTGGCGATGGTCGTCAGGCCCGTGCCGACGTAGTAGTTCGCGTAGTTGTTGTTGTCCCAGGTGCCGGAGCCGTTGTTGAAGACGACCTGCGCGCCGGTGGCGGTGCCGAGGTCGATCGTGTACGAGCTCCAGCCGTCGCAGGCGGCGGCCATGGCGACGCCGGGCACGGTCGTCCAGGACGCGCCGTCGGCAGCGTAGTGGATGTTGATCGTGGTCCAGCTGGTCGAGGCGCGGTAGTAGACGGTGGCGGTGTTGGCCGCGCCCGCCGCGGACGGCACGGCCAGCAGCGCGAAGAGCATGGCGGCCAGGGCGAGTGCGGCGGCGAGGAGGCGGCTCCGCTGGGAACGGCGTGGTTGTCCGCGGGTCATGTCGAGCTCCTGAGGGCATGATGGTCGGTCGAGATGCTTCTTGCTGTTCCCAGATGGTTTCTTGCATGTTTTGCAAGAACTGTCCGAACTTTAGCACAGGCTTTTCTATATAGCCATGTCTCGATCCGCCCGGTTCATGCCCCCCGGGATCGGTTCGTCAGGCGCCCGTGAGGATCACCAGTTTCCGGGTGGCCCTGGTCATCGCCACGTACCGGTCCACCGCGCCTTCGATGCCCTCGCCGAAGCGCTCCGGGCCGACGACCGCGACCAGGTCGAACTCGAGCCCCTTCGACAGCTCGGGGGTGAGCGAGCGGACCCGCGCGGTCGGCGTGAAACCGGGGTCGCCGATGACGCAGGCGGTGCCGTCGGCGTGCTCGGCGAGCCACTCGCCGAGGATCGCGCCGAGGTCCGCAATAGACGCGTGCTGGACGGGGATGCCGCTGCTGCGCACCGAGGTCGGGACGTTGGCGTCCGGGATCGCGGCCCGGATGACCTGCTCGGCCTCGGCCATGACCTCCTCGGGCGTGCGGTAGTTGATGCTCAAGGCGGCCAGGCGCACCTGGCGCAGCCCGATGCGTTCCAGCCGTTCGCTCCAGGACTCGGTGAACCCGTGCCGGGCCTGGGCGCGGTCGCCCACGATCGTGAAGCTCCGCGACGGGCAGCGGCGCAGCAGCATCTGCCATTCGGCGTCGGTCAGCTCCTGGGCCTCGTCGACGATGACGTGCGCGAACGGCCCGGCCAGAGGGTCGGCCTCGGCGGTCTCCAAGTCCTCGTAGTGGACCAGGGCGTCCTGCAGGTCGGCGCCTTTGAGCAGGATCATCTCCTCCACGTTGCCGTCCCCGGCCTCCAGGATCTCCTCCACGACCCGGTCGATCACCTCCCGCTCGGAGGCGATCTCGGCCTCCCTGCGGCGGGCGAGCCGCGAGGTCTCGGGGTCGCCGAGCCGGTGCCGGGCGGCGTCCAGGAGCGGCAGGTCGGCGGTGGTCCAGGCCTTCGGGTCCTCGCGGTAGAGCAGCGGCATCTGGTCATCGTCGAGCCAGGGCGCGCACCTCCGCAGGAAGTCGGGGACCGCCCACAGCGCCGCGACGAGGTCGGTCGGCTCGATGACCGGCCAGGCCTTGTCGAAGGCCTTCACGAGTTCGCGGTTGCGGGCGAGGGACCGGCGCAGCAGCTCCTCGTCGACCTCGCCCTCGTCGTGCTTCTCGGCGATGATCGCGACGAGCTCGTCCCAGATCTCCTCGCGCGCTTCGTTGTGGGGCGTGCCGAGGCCCGCCGCGTCGAACGCGTCCGCCCAGTCGTCCGGGGTGAGCACGACTTCGGCCCAGTGGGTCTCGACGAGCAGCTCCTCGGCGGGCGGGCGCTCGTACCGGCGCACGGCCGGCTCGATCGCCTTCACCATGTCCGCGTGCATCTTCAGGGCCGCCACCTCGGGGTCCGCCTCCTCGGGCGCGTGCTCCCCCTCGGGCTGGAGGTCGCGGACCGTGCAGGTCTGCACGCCCTCCTCGCCGAGGCTGGGGAGGACGTCGGCGACGTACGCCAGGTAGGGCTGGTGGGGGCCGACGAAGAGGACGCCGCCCTTGTGGTGGCCCACGCGCGGATCGGAGTAGAGCAGGTAGGCGGCGCGGTGGAGGGCGACGACGGTCTTGCCGGTGCCGGGGCCGCCGTCGACCACGAGCGTGCCGCTCGACCCGGCCCGGATGATCGCGTCCTGGTCGGCCTGGATGGTGCCGAGCACGTCGCGCATCCGCTCGGACCGGCTGGAGCTGAGGCTGGCGATGAACGCCGACTGGTCGTCAAGAGCCGCGTTGCCTTCGAGCCCTTCGAGGGTGAACACCTCCTCCCAGTAGTCGCCGATGCGGCCGCGGGTCCACCGGTACCGGCGGCGGCTGGCCAGCCCCATCGGGTCGGCGTGGGTCGCGCCGAAGAACGGCTCTGCGGCGGGCGAGCGCCAGTCGAGCAGCAGGCGGCGGCCGTCGCCGTCGGTGAGCCCGAGGCGCCCGATGTAGACCGTCTCCCCCGCCGTGGTGACGGTCCGGCCGAGGCACAGGTCCAGGCCGAAGCGGCGCAGGGCGCCCAGGCGCCCGGTCAGCCGGTGGATCTCCCGGTCGCGGTCGGCCGCGGCCTGGCCCTCGAACCGCCCGGTGCCGCCCTCCGCTTTGCGAAGGGCCTCCAGTTGTGCGGCGACCTCGGCGATCGACGCTTCCAGACTGGCCGCGACGGCGGCGAAATGGCGCTCGTCGTCGGCGATGAGCTTCGGGTCGGCCTTCGCGGCCAGCCGATCGGGCAATTGGAACGCACTGCGGGACTCAGGGGCCACTGCGACGCCTCCGAAACTGGTGGATCCGACTGGGAAGTACGATTGTGAACCACCCTGACCTGCGAAAACGCACCCCGGTATACCCGGGTTCGGCACTTCCGGGTTATATTCTGAAGTGGGAAGAGGCGCAGGCCTCTTCCTTTCTGCGTTTCCGGGACTTCGCGGCCCGGCCGCCCGGGCGTCTCCCCGCGCTGCGGCCCCCTGCGGCCCCGATGGGCGCGATCATCTCGGAAGTACCGTTTCGGGGCCATTCCATGCCATGCGACCTGGGCGGGACCGCCGATTCGCCGCCGAGAGATTTATCGAACACCCGTTTGAGGTTGCGCGCTGCCCGCAGTTCGATATGGTGATCTTGATACACATGTTCGACAGACACGGGGGAACTGGTGGCGACATCCGTCGCGGCCGCGCTGGCCGCTGAGCTCGGCCTGCGCACCGCCGCCGAGCTGCGCCCCGCGCGCGGGGCCCGCCTCACGGTTGAGACGGCGCTGGTCGAGACGGCTCTGGTCGAGGCGGCGCCGGTCGAAGCGCGCGGCGGCGCCGTCACCAAGCCGCGGCCGGTCGGCTCGCCGACCGAGACCGCCGACGAAGCGATCCGGCCCGCACGCGCCATCCTCCCCGTCACCCCCGACATTTCCGGGCTCCTCCCCCACGGCGGGCTCGCAACCGTGACCGCAATCACGGCATCCAAGCGCGGGGCGACCTCGCTGCTGTGGCGGCTGCTGGCCGGTCCTACCGGTGCGGGGGCGTGGTGTGCGCTGGTCGGGATGCCGCAGGTGTACCCGCTGGCGGCGACGGCCGCCGGGGTCGACCTCGCGCGGGTGGCGCTGGTCGATCCGGGGCCGCTCGTGGTCGAGGCGGCGGGCACGCTGGCCGAGGGCGTCGGTGCGGTGGTGGTGCCGAGCGAAGGGCTCACGCCGACGCAGACGCGGCGGCTGGCCGCTCGCGCGCGCAAGAGCGGGACCGCGATCATCTGGTGGGAGACCCGGCCCGTGGCCGGTGTCGACGCCCGGCTCGAAGTGGCCCGCGCGAGGTGGAAGGGATTGCGGCCCAACGCGGGGCGGCGCTGGGGCGCCGGGCGGCTCGACGCCTGCGAGCTGGAAGTCGCCGCCCACTGGCGCTCCGGCGGCACCCGGCAGGGTCAGGTCTGGCCCTACGGAGGAGAGTCGAAGGCGAACCGCGCCGGAGCGCAGGACTCCACCCGCGAGAACGTCATCGACCTGCGGACGAGGTCCAGGCAAAGCTGGACGGCGAACCGAGCCGGCAAGGTCGCGGACCATCAGGCCGACCTCGCGGACTCTGGGGCCCTCCCTCCCTCCCCCTCGCCCACCCACCCCGCCACCGCCATGCCGACTACCAGCTCGACCGGGCGCGCTCCGGTCGAGCGTGGTGATGCCTCCGGTGCCTCCGGAAAATTCCGGATTCGTTCCGGTGCAGCGGATGCGTCCGCCGGCCCTTTCAGTGTGGCAGGGGGGTACGACAATTCAGCACCTTCGGTGACGGCGATCTCACCCTCCGCGCGCGCGCCGTTGCCCGACCGCTCGCAGCAGCGGATCGACTCCGGTTCGGCCTCCGGTGGCGAGGTGGTTCAGCTCCGCCGCGGTAGAGGCGATGGCTCGTGAGCGTGCGGGTTCGGCGGGCCGGGGGGCGGGTGCTCGTGATGCGGCTCGTCGATTGGGAGGCCGAGGACTCGGCCGCGTTCGAGCCGGTGCTCGACGCGCTCGACCTGCTCACGCCCTACGTCGAAGTGCTCGAACCGGGCGTCGTCGCCGTGCCGCTGCGGCGCGGCGCGGGCGACGAGGCCGCCTTCTGCGAGACCCTCATCGACACCGTCTCCGGGCTCGTCGACCAGGACTGCCTGACCGGCGTCGCCGACGGCCTGTTCGCCGCCGTCCTCGCCGCCCGCGAAGGCCGGATCGTCCCGGCCGGGCGCGACGCCGCCTTCCTCGCCCAGCGCGACATCCGCGACCTCCAGGCCACCGGCCTGGTCGACGCCGAGACCTGTGAGACCCTGCGGCACTTGGGCATCGGCACGCTCGGCGCCTTCCGCGACCTGCCCGGCCAGGCCGTCGCCGAGCGGTTCGGCGCGAACGCGCGCCGGGCCCAGCTGCTCGCCGCCGGGCAGCTCTCCCGCCCGCTCGTCCCCCGCCCGGCCGCGCCCGAACTCACCGTGACCGACACCCCCGAGACCCCGTACGCCACCGTCGAGCAGGCCGTCTTCGCCGCCCGGCCCCTCGCCGAACGCCTGCTGTCCCTACTGGACAGCTGCAACCTCGCCTGCACCCGCGTCACTGTCACCGCCCGCACCGGCAGCGGCATGGAGCGCCGCCGCACCTGGCAGCTCGACCCCGCCATCGGCGCCGCCGAACTCGCCCGGCGCGTGCGCTGGCAGCTCGAAGGCTGGCTCTCCACCAGCGCCGCAAGCGAAACGGCCGACGAAAGCGCGCACGCCATCACCGTCCTCGAGCTCGCCCCCGGCGGGCTCATCGGCCTCGTCGCGGCCGGGCGCGGCCTGTGGGGCGACAAGGGCGCCCAGGACGTGAAGGCCGAGGCCGCCCTGCGGCACGCCCAGAGCCGGTTCGGCCCCGACGCCGTGCAGATCGCCGCCGCCACCGACGGCCGCGACCTCGATGAGCGGTTCGGTTCCGCCGCTTGGGAGGTCGAGCACGCCCCGCCGCCGCCCTCGGGGCCGTGGCCCGGGACGCTGCCCGATCCGCTGCCCAGCCTCATCGGCACCGACGAGCAGGTGGCGGTCCTCGACGCCGCCGGGGCCCCGGTGCAGGCCCTCGCCCGCGGCGACCTGTCCGCCGCGCCCGCACTGATCAGTTTGGGCGGCAAGCGGGTCCCGGTCGTCGCGTGGGCCGGGCCGTGGCCGGTGTCCGAGCGCTGGTGGAGTCCGGCGGTCCGCCGCTACGCGCGCCTCCAGGTCGAGCTCGCCGACGGCCGCGCCGCGCTCCTCGTCTGCGAAGGCGGGCAGTGGAAGGCGGTGGGCTGGTATGACTGACTACGCCGAGCTGCACTGCCACTCGCACTACTCGTTCGCCGACGGCGCGGACGCCCCCGCCGCGCTCGCCGCCGAAGCCCACCGGCTCGGCCTCACCGGGCTCGCGATCACCGACCACGACGGCCTGTACGCGATCCCGCAGTTCGACACGGCCGCAATCAAACTCGGCCTCCCGACGGTATTCGGGGCCGAACTGAACCTCGACCTGGTCCGGTCCCGGCGCGGCCAGGTGGACCCGGCCGGGCGCCACCTCGTCGTCCTCGCCCGCGACCCCGACGGCTACCGGGCCCTCTCGCGGGCGATCACGGCCGCGAAACTCGAAGGCGGCGAGAAGGACCTGCCCCGGTACCACCTCCCCGAGCTCGCCGCCCACGCCGACGGCGGCTGGCAGGTCCTCACCGGCTGCCGCAAGGGCTTCCTCAACGCGGCCTTGGACTCCGGTGGCCCGGACGCCGCCGGGGCCGCGCTGCGCGAGCTCGCCGACGCGTTCGGCCCCGAGCATCTCGCCGTCGAGCTCACCTGCCACGACCTGCCCGGCGACACCGAGCGGATCGAAGCGCTCGCGGGTCTGGCCCGCCGCTTCGGCGTGCCGACCGTGGCCACCAACAACGTCCACTACGCGGCCCCGCACCGCGCCCGCACCGCCGCCGCGCTCGCCGCCGTCCGGGCCCGCAGCACCCTGGAGTCGACCGACCCGCACCTGCCCGCGAACGCCGGGGCGCACCTGCGCAGCGGCGAGGAGATGGCGCAGCGCTTCGCCGACTTCCCCGAGGCCCTGGCCGAGTCCGTGCGGATCGCCGCCGAATGCGCCTTCCAGCTCAAGCTGCTGGCCCCCCGCCTGCCGCACTTCCCCGTACCTGAAGGCCTCGACGACGACACGTACCTCGCGCTGCTCACGGATGAGGGCGCGGCCGTGCGGTACGGGCCGCCGGAGGCCGATCCGAAGGCCCGGCAGCAGCTCCAGCACGAGCTGCGGGTCATCGCGCAGCTCGGGTTCAGCGGCTACTTCCTCATCGTCGCCGACATCGTCGACTTCTGCAGGGACAACGACATCTACTGCCAAGGAAGGGGATCGGCCGCGAACAGCGCCGTCTGCTACGCCCTCGGAGTCACCAATGTGGACCCGGTGGGGTTCGGGCTGCTGTTCGAGCGGTTCCTCTCGGCCGAGCGCGACGGCCCGCCCGACATCGACCTCGACATCGAGTCCGGCCGCCGCGAGGAGGTCATCCAGTACGTCTACAGCAAGTACGGCCGGGACCGGGCCGCCCTGGTGGCCAACGTGGTCACCTACCGGCCCCGCTCAGCGGTCCGCGACGCCGCCAAGGCCCTCGGGTACGGCCACGACCAGGCCCTCGCGTGGTCCAAGCGCCTCCACCGCTGGGGCGGCATCGACCCGGCCGAGGCCGAGGGCATCCCCGCCGACGTCCAGGCGCTCGCCGCCGACTTCAAGGACCTGCCGCAGCACCTGGGCATCCACCCCGGCGGCATGGTCCTCACCGAGCAGCCGGTCAGCGAGATCGTCCCCGTCGAGCCCGCCCGCATGAAGGACCGCACCGTCCTCCAATGGGACAAAGAGGACTGCGCCGACGCCGGGCTCGTCAAGTTCGACCTGCTCGGCCTGGGCATGCTGGAGGCCCTGCACCGCATGGCCGACCTCGTCTCCGGCTTCCACGGCAGGCAGGTCGACCTGTGGCGGCTGCCGCCCGACGACACCGACGTCTACGACATGCTCTGCCGGGCCGACACCGTCGGCGTCTTCCAGGTCGAGTCCCGCGCCCAGATGGCGACCCTGCCCCGCCTGCGCCCCAGGCACTTCCACGACCTCGTCGCCGAAGTGGCGCTCATCCGCCCCGGGCCGATCCAGGGCGGGGCCGTCCACCCGTACCTGCGCCGCCGCCACGGCGAACCGTGGCGCCACCTCGTCCCCGAGGTCCTCCACAAGACCCTGGAGCGCACCTACGGCGTGCCGCTGTTCCAGGAGCAGCTGATGCGCATCGCCATCGACGCCGCCGGATTCGACGCCGGGGAGGCCGACAAGCTCCGGAGGGCCATGGGCGCCAAGCGGTCCGAAGAGCGCATGGAGGAGCTGCGCGAGCGCCTCTACACCGGCATGGCCGGGAAGGGCATCACCGGCGCCGACGCCGACCGGCTCTACGAGCAGCTGCGGTCCTTCGCCGACTTCGGCTTCCCCGAGTCGCACGCCGCCAGCTTCGCGTTCCTCGTCTACTCCTCGGCCTGGCTCAAATGCCACTACCCGGCCGCGTTCTACGCCGGGCTCCTCGCCAGCCAGCCCATGGGCTTCTACTCCCCCGCCTCGCTCATCGCCGACGCCCAGCGCCACGGCCTCACCGTGCTCGCCCCCGACGTGAACGCCAGCGAGGAGGTCGCGTCCCTCATCCCCTCCGGACGCGAGGTCCGCGCGCCGGTCCTCGGCGAGGCCGACCTGCGCCTGGGCCTGGACAACGTCAAGGGCCTGGGGGCGAGCGCCGCCGAGCGCATCGTGGCCGAACGCGGCAAGGACGGCCCGTTCCCGGGCCTCGCCGACCTGGCCCGCCGGGCCGGACTCGGCAAGGAGCGCATGGAGAAGCTGGCCGTAGCCGGGGCCCTGGAAAGCCTCGAACCCGACCGTCGCAAGGCACTGTGGACGGCCGGGACCGTGGACGAGCGGCCCGGCACGATCCCCGGCACCGGGCCCGCCGCGCCGCCGCCGACGCTCCCGGGCATGAGCGGGGCCGAGCTCGCCCGCGCCGACTACACCGGCCTGGGGCTCTCGGTCCGGACCCACCCGATGGAGCTGGTCCGCGCCGGGCTCGACGCCGCCGGGGTCCTGCCCGCCGACCGGCTGCCGTCCATCGAGGACGGCGCGCGGATCGAGGTCGCCGGGATCGTCACGCACCGCCAGCGCCCTTCGACCGCGAAGGGCGTCACGTTCCTGAGCCTGGAGGACGAGACGGGCATCGCGAACATCGTGTGCTCGCAAGGGCTCTGGAAGCGCTGGCAGGGCGTCGCGTCGGTCGCGCGGGCGCTGGTGGTCCGGGGCGCGGTGGAGAAGGCGCACGACGCGGCGCCGGACGCGATGCCGATGATCGTGGCGGACAAGCTGACGCTGCTGGACCTGAACGGCCCGAGCGCGCCGTCGCGCGACTTCCGCTGACGCGTCGAGTGCGTGGAAAAGGCCCGGCTCCATCGGAGCCGGGCCTTCGTTCGTGCTGTTAGTGGGCCGGGACGGCCTCACCGGTCGGGTTGTCGGCCTTCTTCACGAGGAAGGCGGCGGCGACGGCCACAACGGCCATCGCGGTGCCGCACAGGAAGGCGAGGTGGATGCCGTCGGCCTGGGCGGCGACCTCGTTCGCCCCCGATTCGAGGGCGGCCGTGGTGCCGCTGGTCATCAGGGTGATGAACACGGCGGTGCCGACCGCGCCCGCGACCTGCTGGAGGGTGCTCATGATGGCGCTGCCGTGGGGGTAGAGCTCCATGGGCAGGGCGCCGAGCGAGGAGGTCATGAGCGGGGTCATGAGGCTGCTGAGGCCGAGGCTGAGCATCACGTGGATGACCACGACGAACCAGACCTCGCTGGCCTGGTCGAGCATCGTCATGAGGCCGAGGGCGCCCGCGAGGACCATCGTGCCCGGGATGACGAGCGGCCGCGGGCCGACCTTGTCGAAGATGCGGCCGATGAAGGGGCCGGAGAGGCCCATCGCGAGGCCGCCGGGGAGGACGACCAGGCCGGTCTCGAGGGTGTCGAGGCCGAGCACGCCCTGCAGGTACAGCGGCAGCAGGATGAGCGAGCCGAAGAGGGTCGCCATCGAGATGAGCAGCATGATGATGCCGACGGTGAACGAGCGGCTCTTGAAGACCCGCAGGTCCATCAGGGCCGCGTCGCGCTTCTGGAGCCGGAGTTGGCGGAAGACGAACAGGACCAGGGCGACGGCGCCCGCGGCGACGGCGGCGTACGGCGGGATCGGGGTGTGGTGCCCCGCTGCCGCTTCGCCGAAGCTGCTGAGCCCGTAGATGATGCCGCTGAAGGCGACCGCGGAGAGCAGTGCGGACAGCAGGTCGAGCTTGACCGGGCGCGTCTCGCCGAGGTTCTTGATGAGGACCCCGCCGAGGACGAGGGCCAGGATCGCGATGGGCAGCACGGCCAGGAACATCCAGCGCCAGGTCAGGTTGTTGAGGATGAACCCGGAGAAGGTCGGGCCGATCGCGGGGGCGACGGCGATGACGATGGTGATGAAGCCCATGGTGCGGCCGCGGCGCTCGGCCGGGACGAAGGTCATCACGGTGGTCATCAGGAGCGGCAGCATGACGGCGGTGCCGCTGGCCTGGATGACGCGGGCGGCCACGAGCATCGGGAAGACCGTGGAGACCCCGGCGAGCAGGGTCCCTGCCGCGAAGAGCCCGATGGCGGCGAGGAAGACCGTGCGGGTGGTGAAGCGCTGCAGGATGAGGCCGGTCATGGGGATGACGACGGCCATGGTGAGCATGAAGCCCGTGGTCAGCCACTGCACGGTGGCGGCGGTGATCGTGAACTCCTCCATGAGGCGCGGCAGGGCCACGCCCATGACGGTCTCGTTGAGGATCATGACGAAGGTGGCCACGAGGAGCACCCCGAGCACGATCTTGATCTGGCTCGACATGCCCGGTTCTGGCGTCGTCGGCGGGGCGTCGGCCTCTGGTGTCTCGGCCGGTCGTTGGTCAACGGTCATGGGGGATTGTTTCCTTCGGTGGTGTTCCTGCCCGGTGCCGACGCCCCCGCACCTCTGCCCTCCGGGGTGTCGGAGGGTGACGGAGCGCGCGCACCGGAAAGTGTCAGTGACTGTCAATCATTGCAGTTGCTACCATCCGCCGTATGGGCGCCGGTGGGAGTCTGCGAGAAGTGTCACGTCGGGCCGTGCAGTCGAGGATCGCACGGACCGCTGAGGAGCTGTTCGTAGCAAAGGGATTCGAGGAGACGACGGTCGATGAGATCGCCGCCGCCGTCGGCATGTCCCAGCGCAGTTTCTTCCGCTACTTCGCCTCCAAGGACGAGGTGGTGCTCGACAGCCTCGAGCGGCTGGGCCTGGACCTGGCGGTGCGGCTGGAGGCGCGCCCGCCCGACGAGTCCGAATGGGACTCGCTGCGGCACGCGTTCGAACCGGTCGTGGAGCGCCTGGCCGACCCGGTGATGCGCGGGCACGACGAGGCGCTGCAGCGGATCGTGAACGCGAGCCCGCGCCTGTTCGCGGCCTACCTGGGGCGGCTCGACCGGCTGCAGCGCGACCTGGCCGACCGGCTGCTGACGCGGGCCGCGCGCCGGCACGGGTGCGTCCCGGACTCGGTGGTGCTGCGGGCGATGGTGGGCGGGGCGTTCGCGTGCCTGCACGCGGCGATGGTGCACGCGGTGGCCCGGCCGGAGGATTTCGGGCGCCGCCTCGACCGGACCATGGAGGCGCTGCGCCCCGCCGCCGCCTGCTAGTGGTGCTAGTGGTGCTGGTGGTGCTGGTGCACGACCGCGTGGCCCTTGCCGCGTGAGATGAGCGCGCGGTTGATCGGGACCGTGACGACGAACGCGATCGCGAGCGCGGCGGCGAGCGTGAGCCAGAACCGGGGGTCGGACAGGCCCATCTCCATGCTGCCGGGGATGGCGAGGATGAACGCGTTGTCGACGATCTCCATGACCGCGATCGAGATGGTGTCGGCGGCGAGCGCCACTTTCAGCGCGTCCTTGAAGGACAGCCCGGCGCGCATGACGCCGCGCATGGTCAGGGCGTAGCCGAAGACGAAGGCGAGGACGATCGCGAGGGCGATCGTGGGGACGCCGTGCCAGCCGAGGGCGGTGCCGATGACGACGCCGAGGACTTCGCCGATGGCGCAGCCGGTGAGGCAGTGGAGGGTGGCGGAGGCGGCCATGCCCCAGCTGGCCTTGTTCGGCTGGGGCGCATGGGCGGCGTGGTCCCCGTGGCCCTCGTGGCCGGCGTGCGCCGCATGGTCGTGGGCGCTGCGGTCGGGTTCGGCGCCTCCGGCGTGGCCTGCGTGTTCGTCGTGTCCGTGGTGCTCGTGGGCGGAGTGGTCCACAGCGGTGCTCCTCAATGCTCGGCGGCCTGGGGCGGCCGCGACCGGATCATGTTATACCCCCCGAGGGTATGTTGCAAGTGGGATTCAGGGTGAGTCGTGCGCAATGCCGTGCGGCCCGCCCGCGCGCGTAGGAAAATCCACAGTGCAGCGTCCGCGCGACATTGGAGGAACGGCATGGTCGAGGCCACCGACGGGCAGGCCCCCGAGCGGCTCGGCGGCCGGTACGTGCGCGTGCTCGCCCTCGCGGGTCTCATCGGCATCCCGATCTCGGTGGCGGCCTTCGCGTTCCTGGCGCTGCTGCACTGGCTCACCCACTTCGTGTGGGAGGACCTGCCCGAGCACTGGGGGCTCGACCCGGTGCCGTGGTGGTGGCCCGTCCCGTGGCTGCTGGTCGGCGGCGCACTCGTCGCACTCGCGATCACGAAGCTCCCCGGGCGCGGCGGGCACGTCCCGATCGACGGGCTCTCGGCCGAGCCGGTGCCGCCCTCGCACCTGCCCGGGATCATGCTCGCGGCGGTCGGCGGCCTCCCGCTCGGCGTCGTGCTCGGTCCGGAGGCACCGCTCATGGCCGTCGGCGGGGCGCTCGCGACGATCCTCACGAGCAAGTGGGTCGCCAAGGGCGGCCCCGAGAACGCGCTCCTGGGCGCGTCCGGGTCGGCCGCGGCGGTAGCCGTGATCTTCGGCAGCCCGCTCGTGGCGGCCGTGTTCATCCTCGAATCCGTGGGCCGGGCCGGGCTCCGCCAGACCAAGGTCGTGCTCCCGTGCCTGCTCTCGGCGGGTATCGGCGCGCTCGTCTTCACCGGGCTCGGCGACTGGACCGGCCTGCCCATCACCACCATGGCCCTGCCGGGACTCGCCGTCCCGGCCCGGCCCGACCTCGCCGACCTGCTGTGGACGATCCCGCTCGCGCTGCTGATCGCGGTGGGCGTGCGGCAGATCCACCACCTCGGGCGGCTCCTCGTCCCGCACGCGGCGAACCGGCCCGCGCTCATGGCGATGGGGGCCGTCGTGGTCACTGCGGTCGCCGCCGCGGTCTACGCGCTCCTCACCGGCCGCTCCCCCGTCGAGGTGCTGCTGTCCGGGCAGGACGCGCTCGGCACGCTCACCAGCGAGGGCATCGCGCCCGGCAGCTGGGCGCTCGTCGCACTGCTGGCGCTCAAGGGCCTGGCGTACGCGGTGTCGCTCGCGACCCTGCGCGGCGGCCCGATCTTCCCCGCGCTGTTCCTCGGCGCGGCCTTCGGCGTGCTCCTCAGCGGGCTCCCCGGGTTCGGCCTCGGCCCGGCGATGGCCGCGGGCATGGCCGCCGCGACCGCCGCGATCCTGCCGCTGCCGGTCTCGGCGGCCGTCCTGATCACGCTCCTGCTCGGCACCGAGTCCACCGGGATGGCCCCGATCGTGCTCATCGCCGTCGTCGTCGCGTTCACCTCGGAACAGCTCATCGACCGGCCCCGCAGGGACGCCGCCCCGGCGGCCGGGGCGGCGTGACGCCATGCGGGACAAGGAACCGAACCGGGCGCACCCGTGGCGCTGGGTGCTCGCGTGCGCCGCGCTCGTGGCCGTCTACGCGGTCGTCCCCGTCTCCAGCGAGCCCGACCGCGGCGTCCTGATCGCACGGTGGTGCGCCACCGTCATCGCGCTCACCGTCCTGGTGCTCGTGATCCGCTGGCAGGCGGTGCGGCAGCTCAGCGAGTCCGACGCGCCGCTCGGCGCCCTCGTCGTCGGCATCGTCGCCGGGCTGCTCCTGTTCGCGCTCATCGACTACAGCCTGTCCGTGCACCGGCCCGGCGAGTTCACCGGCATGCACACCCGCGTCGACGCGCTCTACTACGCGCTGAGCACCCTGCTCACCGTGGGGTTCGGCGACGTCTCCGCGCAGGGCCAGATCGCCCGGGTCGTGCTGTGCTGCCAGATGGCCTTCAACATCACCGCGATCGCCGGATCGGCCTCGCTCGTGACCCGCAAGATCACGCAGCGGGCCGTCCGCAACCGCAGAGCCCGCTGACGCCGGGACCGGTCCCGGCGCGGGCTTCCTAAGCTGGAGGCGCGAGAAGTGGAGGCCCGCGATGCCCTTGCGCGAGCATTTGACCGTCCGGATCGGCCATCTGACCGGGACCAGACCTGCGTTCGGTGCCTTCTGGATCGGAGAGGAGCGCCGCTACCTGGTCACCACCCGCCTCATCCGCCGCCCCGCGAGCGGCAAGAAGCTCGTCGAACTGCGCTGCGACCTGTGCGACGAGGAACTGCTGCTGCGCGTGCGCAGCACGGCGCTTTCGCGCAAGATCCGCAACAGGTGCAGGTCGGCCGCATGCATCGGCGCTGCCGCCGCGGTCGTCCTGTTCGGCGGCGCCGTCGGCCTCGAGGAGGCCGGAGTCGTCATCCCCCTTCCCTCCACTCTCGGCACGACCCTGATCATCGCCTTCCTGCTGGGCCTCGCGGCCTTCGGCGTGGGCTTGTACGCCTGGCTCAACGAGGAGCCGCTGCATCTCTACTCCGGCACTGAGCGGACCGGCCCGACGCACCGGCTCCTGCTCCCCTAGGCTGCCAGCGGGATCGCCCGCTGCGCGGGCCCGGTGTAGGCGCTCAGCGGCCGGATGAGCGCGTTCGACTCCAGCTGCTCGATGACGTGCGCGGTCCAGCCGGTGATGCGGGACATGACGAACAGCGGCGTGAACATCGGGATGTCGAAGCCCATGAGGTAGTAGGCGGGCCCGGCCGGGAAGTCCAGGTTCGGGTGGATGCCCTTGGCCTCCAGCATGGCCGCCTCCAGCTCCTCGTACATCGCGACCCAGCGCTGGCCGCCGGTGAGCTCGGCCATCTCGAGGAACGCGGCCTTCATGGTCGGCACGCGCGAGTCGGCGTCCTTGTAGACGCGGTGCCCGAAGCCCATCACCTTCTCCTTGGCGGCCAGGCGCTCCAGCAGCCAGCTGCGCGCCAGCGAGGGGTCCTCGATCTCCAGCATCATGCGCATGACGGCCTCGTTGGCGCCGCCGTGCAGCGGGCCTTTCAACGCGCCGATGGCGGCGGTGACGGCCGAGTAGATGTCCGAGAGCGTCGAGGCGACGGTGCGGGCGGTGAACGTGGAGGCGTTGAAGCTGTGCTCGGCGTAGAGGATCATCGAGATCTCGAAGCAGCGCAGCACTTCCGGGGCCGGGACGGTGCCGAAGCACATGTGGAAGAAGTTCTCGGCGAAGCCCAGGGACGGGTCGGGGGCGATGCGGGCCTGGCCCCGGCGGCGGCGGAAGTCGTGGGCGACGATCGTGGGGAGCTTGGCGAACATCGCTTCGGCCTTGGCGCGGTTGGCGGCCGGGCTGTTGTCGTCCTCGGCGGGGTCTTCGGCGCCGAGGCAGGAGACGGCGGTGCGCAGCAGGTCCATCGGGTGGCAGTTGTCGGGGACGCGGTCGACGACGGCGATGGTGGAGCGGGTGACTTCCCGTTGGGCGCCTTCGCGTTCGGTGAATCCGGCGAGGGCGTCGGCGGCGGGCAGGTCGCCGTACCAGATGAGGTGCGCGACGGCTTCGAAGGAGCAGGAGCGGGCGAGTTCCTGCACGGGGTAGCCGCGATAGGTGAGCGAGTTCGTCTCGGGCACGACCTCGGAGATGGCGGTGGTGTCGGCGACGACTCCGGCGAGGCCCTTGCGGATGTCGGTCATGCGTCCCTCCCGGGGATTTTGAAGTCGAAGAGCTGCTGGTCGAACGCCGTGTAGGAGGCGTAGTCGACGAGTTCGTAGAGGCGGGCGCGGGTCTGCATGCTTTCCACGTGCTTCGCCTGGGTGCCTTCGGTCTCGAGGGTGTCGAAGAGGTCTTCGACGGCGCCCATGGCGGCGCGCAGGCTCGAGACGGGCCAGATGACGAGGTTGTAGCCGAGGTCTTCGAGCTGGCGGGCGGTGAGCTGCGGCGAGGTGCCGAACTCGGTCATGTTGGCCAGGAGCGGCACGTCGACGGCGTCGCGGAAGGCCGCGAACTCGGCTTCGGTGCGCAGGGCCTCGGGGAAGACCATGTCGGCCCCGGCGTCCACATAGGCTTTCGCGCGGTCGATCGCGGCGTCGAGGCCCTCGATGGCGCGGGCGTCGGTGCGGGCGCAGATGACGAAATCGGGGTCGGTGCGGGCCTGGACGGCCGCGCGGACCCGTTGGAGCATCACCTCCGCGGGGACGACCTCTTTGCCGTCGAGGTGCCCGCAGCGCTTGGGGTTGACCTGGTCTTCGAGGTGGCATCCGGCGAGTCCGGCATCCTCGAAGGCCGCGATCGTGCGGGCGACATTCGCGGCCTCGCCGAAGCCGGTGTCGGCGTCGATGAGGGTGGGCAGGTCGGTGGCGCGGGCGATCTGCCCGCCGCGCCCGGCGACCTCGGTGAGCGTGGTGAGGCCGATGTCGGGCAGGGCCAGGTCGGCGGCGAGCGCGGCGCCGGAGACGTAGACCCCTTCGAAACCGCGGTCGGCGACGGCGCGGGCCACGAGCGGCGAGAACGCGCCGGGGAGCCGCTGGAGGCGCCCGGAAGCGAGCCCCGCGCGCAGGGCCTGGCGTTTCTGGTTCGGTGAGATGCGCTGCGTCATCGGAAGAGCCCTCCAGTCGCGGGTGCGCTGAGCGTGCCGGGAGGGGCGGCGAGGTTCAACGCTTGGACCTCGGCCGCGTCGAGGGTGTCGAGGCGGCAGGCGAGGTCGAGGAACCGGTCCTGTTCGCGGTCGTCGATGACGCCTTCGGTGAGGGTGCGGAACTTCGCGATGTACTGGTCGCGGGCGAAGGGCCGCGCGCCCCGGGGGTGGGCGTCGGCGACCGCGAGCTCGTCGTCGATCGTGGTCCCGTCGTCGAACACGACCGTGACGTGCCCGCCGAAGGCCCGCTTGTCGGGGTCCGGGTCGTGGTAGCGGCGGGTCCACTCCTGGTCTTCGAGGGTGCGGACCTTGTGCCACAGGGCCACCGTGGATTCGCGGTGCGCGCGTTCGGGAGTGTAGGACCGCTCGTGGTGCCAGTCGCGGTCCTCGAGGGCCACGGCGAAGATGTACATGATGGAGTGGTCGAGGGTCTCGCGGCTCGCGCCCGGGTCGAGCTTCTGCGGGTCGTTCGCGCCCGTGCCGATCACGTTGTGGGTGTGGTGGCTCGTGCGGATCACGACCTCCGCGACCCGCGAGAGGTCCCCGATGCGCGGCGCGAGGCGCCGGGCCAGGTCGATGAGCGCCTGGCTCTGGTACTCCGCGGAGTGCTCCTTCGTGTAGGAGTCGAGGATGGCGCGCTTGGGTTCGCCGGGGGCGGGCAGCGGCACCGTGTAGCGGGCGTCGGGTCCGCTGAGGAGGCGGGCGATGACGCCGTCCTCGCCTTCCCAGATCGGGGACGGCGCGCCCTCGCCGCGCATGGCCCGGTCGACCGCCTCGACGGCGGCCTTGCCCGCGAACGCCGGGGCGTACGCCTTCCACGACGAGATCGCGCCCTTGCGCGACTGCCTTGTGGCCGTAGTGGTGTGCAGCGCCTGGCCGATCGCCTGGTAGATCACCTCGGCGTCGAGGCCCATGAGCGTGCCGATCCCGGCCGCCGCCGACGGGCCGAGGTGCGCGATGTGGTCGATCCGGTGCTCGTGCAGGCAGATCGCGCGCACCAGGTCAATCTGGACCTCGTAGCCCGTCGCGATGCCGCGCACCAGCGCCGCCCCGTCGAGCCCCCGGTGCTGGGCGACCGCGAGCACCGGCGGGATGTTGTCGCCCGGGTGCGAGTAGTCGGCAGCGAGGAACGTGTCGTGGAAGTCCAACTCGCGCACCGCGACCCCGTTCGCCCACGCGGCCCACTCCGGCGAACTGCGCACCTCCGGCGCGGCCCCGAACACGGCCGCACCGGGACGGTACGGGTGCGCGAAGGCCTGCGCGCGGGCGTTCGCGACCGGGCGGCGGGCGAGCGACGCGGCAGCGACGGCCGCGTTGTCGATGACCCGGTTGCCGATCATCTCGGCCACCTCGGGCTCCACGGGGACCGGGTCGACTGCGACCTCGGCGAGCTTCCAGGCCAGCTGCGCCTCCCGCGGCAGGTGTTCACGTGAGGCGTGGGTGCGGACGGGGTGCTCGATCATGCGGCGGCTCCTTCTCAGATATCTTCACAGTATGTACAGCCGCATTACCTAGAGAAAGCACTGAACATGTGGTTTCTTGTGGAAATATCGGCCGCATTTTGTGAATCTTGTGAAAGGACCAGTTCATGGCGTTGAAGACGGCCAAGGTCGGGCTGCGGCTGCGCCGGTTCCGCGAAGAGCAGGGGCTCACGCAGGCCTCGCTCGCCACCGCGCTCGGCATCTCCACGAGCTATGTGAACCAGATGGAGTCCAACCAGCGGCCCATCACCGGACCGGTGCTGCTGCGCCTCGCCGAGGTCTTCGACGTCGACGTGCAGCGCTTCTCCGCCGCCGAGAGCGACCGCCTCGACGCGCAGCTGCGCGACGCCCTCGCCGACACCGCCCACGCCGACCAGGTCTCCCCCGGCCAGACCCGCGAACTCGCCGAAGGCATGCCCGAACTCGCCCGCTACGTCGTCGACCTCCACCGCCGCTACCACCACGCCGTCGAACGCAACACTGCCATGAGCGCCGAACTGGACGCCGGAGCCGCGCCCACCGCATACGAGGAAGTGCGGGACCTGTTCTACGCCAAGCGGAACTACGTGTACGAACTCGACACCGCCGCAGAGAAGATCGCCGCCGAACTCGACCCCGCCGACCTCGCCGCCGAACTCACCCGGCTCCTCGCCACCCGCCACGGCACCACCGTCACCCAGCTCAGCGCCAAAGAGCAGGCCGGAGCCAAGCGCCGCTTCGACCCCGACGGCCGCGTCCTTCGCGTCTCCCCGCTCCTGACCCCCGGCCAGCGCGCCTTCCAGCTCGCCACGCACCTGGCGCTGGCCGGGCACGCCGAGCTCATCGACGGCCTCGTGGCCGCCGCCGACCTCTCGGGGCCGGAGGCGCGGGCGCTGGCGCGGATCGGCCTGGCGAACTACTTCGCGGGGGCGCTGATCCTGCCGTACAGCGTGTTCCGCAGTGCCGCAGAGGAACTGCGGTACGACATCGACCTGCTGCAGCGGCGGTTCCGGGTCGGGTTCGAGACGGTCGCGCACCGGTTGAGCACGCTGCAGAAGCCGGGCGCGCGGGGCGTGCCGTTCTTCTTCGTGCGGGTGGACCGGGCGGGGAACATCTCGAAGCGGCAGTCGGCCACGGACTTCCACTTCTCCCGCGTGGGCGGCAGCTGTCCCCTGTGGAACGTGTATGAGGCGTTCGCGCACCCGGGCGAGATCCGGACGCAGCTCGCGCAGATGCCGGACGGGCGGGCGTACCTGTGGGTGGCGCGCACGGTGACGCGACGGTACGGCGGGTACGGGACCCCGGCGAAGACGTTCGCGATCGGGCTCGGCTGCGACCTGCACCATGCGCACCGGCTCGTCTACGCCGACGGGCTCGACCTGGCGAGCCCTGCGGCGCTGACGCCGATCGGGCCGGGCTGCAAGGTGTGCGACCGCTCGGGCTGCCCGCAGCGGGCGTTCCCGGCGATCGGGCGGCCGCTCGATGTCACGGACAACCGCAGCGGCTTCACCCCGTACCCGTCGTCGGCGTGAGCCGGGCTCGCGCCTTCAGCCGATGGCCTCGGCCAGGATCGCGACGCCCTGGTCGATCTCCTCGGGGGTGATGACGAGCGGCGGGGCGATGCGGACGGTCCGCTGGTGGGTCTCCTTGGCGAGCACGCCGAGCCGCATCATCCGCTCGCACACCTCGCGCGCGCTGGGACCGCCTTCGGCGAGGTCGACGCCCGCCCAGAGGCCGCAGACCCTGATGTCGGCCACTGTGGAGCGGTCGAGTGCGGCGAGGGCGCCTTCGAGGTGCTTGCCGAGGTCGCGGGCGCGGTGCTGCCACTCGCCGGTGGCGAGCATCGCGACGACCTCGGTGCCCACTGCGGCGGCGAGCGGGTTGCCGCCGAACGTGGAGCCGTGGGTGCCGGGCGTGAACACGTCCATCACCTCGCGGTCGCAGGCGACTGCCGAGATCGGGACGATGCCGCCGCCGAGGGCCTTCCCGAGCAGGTACACGTCCGGGGTCACGTGCTCGAGGTCGCACGCGAACGTGCGGCCGGTGCGGCCCAGGCCCGACTGGATCTCGTCGGCGATCATGAGGACACCGTGCTCGTCGCACAGGCGGCGCACCTCGGCCAGCCAGCCGGGCGGCGGGACGAGGACCCCGGCCTCGCCCTGCACGGGTTCGAGGAGGACCGCGGCGGTGTCGGGGCCGATGGCGGCCGCGAGGGCGGCGGCGTCGCCGAACGGGACGCGGTCGAAGCCGCCGCTGAAGGGCCCGAAGCCGTCGCGTGAGGCCGGGTCGGACGAGAAGCCGACGATGGTGCTGGTGCGGCCGTGGAAGTTCCCGTCGAAGACGACGATCCGGGCCCGGTCGGCGGCGATCCCCTTGCGGCTGTAGCCCCATTTGCGGGCGGCCTTGATCGCGGTCTCGACCGCCTCGGCGCCGGTGTTCATCGGCAGCACGGCTTCCTTGCGGCACAGTCCGGCGAGGCCGGAGAGGAACGGGCCGAGCGTGTCGGTGTGGAACGCGCGCGAGGCGAGGGTGAGCCGGTCGAGCTGGGCGTGGGCGATGGCGGTCAGGCGCGGGTGGCGGTGGCCGAAGTTCACGGCCGAGTAGGCGGCGAGCCAGTCGAGGTAGCGGTTGCCTTCGACGTCCTGGACCCAGGCGCCGTCGCCTTCGGCGATGACGACCGGCAGCGGGTGGTAGTTGTGCGCGCCATAGCGCGCTTCGAGTGCGGTCAGGTCGCTCGAGCGGTTCACGGACTCCCTTTCGGCAGTAGGGCCAGTCCGCAGTATGCGGACACCGCGTCGAATCCGTTTGTCGAACGCCGAACCCCGCTGCAGACTGGTGCACCGGGGCCCGCTCGGAGCGGCCCCTCCCCGCCGCGCGATTGGACCGCCGTGACCCGCACCGCCCTGCACGCCCGCACCGACCCGGCACTCGTGCACTGGCGCAACGCCGTGTTCGCGGTGTTCGCCCTCTCCGGGTTCGTGTTCGCCAACTGGGCCGCGCGCGTCCCGAACATGCGTGACATCCTCGGCGCCTCGACGCAGGAGATGGGCGTGCTCATCCTGGGCCTCTCGGCCGGGGCGATGCTCGGGCTCATCGCCTCGGGCCACGTGGTCGCGCACCTGGGCGCGACCGTGGCGATCCGGTGGTTCCTGGGCCTGACGGCGGTCGGGCTGGTCGCGATCGGGCTCATCGCCGGGCTCGCGCCGTCCTACTGGGCGCTGTTCGCGGCGCTCATGGTCCTCGGCGCGGGCAACTCGGTGCTCGACGTGGCGATGAACCTCTCCGGCGCGGCCAACGAGCGGCGTATCGGCAAGACCCTGATGCCGATGTTCCACGCGGGCTTCAGCGTCGGCACGATGCTCGGCGCGGGCCTGGGCGCGCTCACCGAGCAGCTGGGCGTTGCCGCCGGGGTGCACTTGAGCGCGGTAGGCGTCGCGGTCCTGCTGGCCTCGTTCTATGTCGTGAAGTTCCTGCAGCCCGCCGAGGAGCCGCGCGAGGCCGAGCCGGGCGAGCGGGCCGGGTGGCGCACCCGCCTGGCCGCGTGGACGGACGTGCGCGTGCTGCTCATCGGGCTGATCATCCTCGGCATGGCGTTCACCGAGGGCACCGCGAACGACTGGCTCGGCCTGGCGATGGTCGACGGCTACGGCCTCTCCAACCCCGGCGGCGCGGCCGTGTTCGCCGTGTTCGTCACCGCGATGACCGTGGGCAGGGTCTTCGGCGGCTGGTTCCTCGACCGGTTCGGGCGCGTCCCGGTGCTGGCCGGGTCGGCGCTGCTGGCGCTCGTGGGCCTGCTGCTGGTGATCCTCGGCCCGACCGCGCCCGTGGCGGTCGTCGGCACGGTCCTGTGGGGCGTCGGCGCTTCGCTGGGCTTCCCGGTCGGCATGTCGGCCGCGGCGGACGACCCGGTGAAGGCCACGCAGAACGTCGCCGTCGTGGCCACGGTGGGCTACTGCGCCTTCCTGATCGGGCCGCCGCTGATCGGCCTCATGGGCGACCAGGTGGGCCTGCGGAACGCGTTCTACGTAGTGCTCGTGCTCGTCGCGGTCGCACTGCTGTGCTCCCCCGCCGCGAGGAAACCGAAGGGCTGAACCCGGCGCGGGCGGTGGGGCCCGCGCCGGGCGGCTCGGGTCAGGTGGTGATGCGGAACGTCGCGTCCGCCCGCTCCTGGGTGGTGCTCACGGGGTCGAGGCGCAGCGAGTACCCGTAGTGGCGGAGGTACCGGGTCGGGTAGTTGTACGAGGTGAACGAGCTCCACGACGAGTCCGCGAGCCCCGCGACCCGGTTGAACGTGGCGTCGGCGTTGTACGTGCCGCCCGATTCCCTCGGAGCGAGCACGAAGTCGTAGTTGACGTGGCGCAGGAAGTGCCCGGGGAAGTTCACCGACTCGAACGAGACCGCGCTCGATGCGGCCAGGCCGGGCACGACCCGGAACTGGGCGTCCTGGGCGGGGCTCACGCTCGGGTCGATGCGCACGTCGAAGTTGTAGTGGCGCACATAGCGGTCCTGGTAGTTGTAGGACTGCAGCCGGTTGAACACCGGGGCCGAGTAGCGGTCGAGGACCCGGGTCTCCTCGGCCTGCGTGAGGTTGAGGACGAACCCGTGGCGCTTCAGGTTCGAACCGAGGCTGTACCCGGTCGTGGTGCGGTAGCCGGAGACGGCGGCGGGGTTGGTCGTGAGCACGGGCATGTAGCCGCGGCCGGTCGCGTACTGGTCGAGCCACAGCGCCCATTCGGTGCGGTCGTTGAACTTCGCCCACATCGGGCCTTCGACGCCGCCGCCGGTGAGGCTCGCGAGGTCGCCCAGGCGGGTCCACGTGCCGGTGAGCGAGTTGCTGCCCTCGATGACGATCTGGGTGGTCTTGGAGGCGCGGTAGTAGCGGTAGCCGCCGGTGTTGGCCTCGATGATCTGGGTGTCGATGAGCCCTTCGGTGCCCGCGAGGTCGATGTACGTCTGCGGCGTGGTGATGGTGCGGAAGTCGGTGGTGCGCGCGCTCCAGATGCGGTGCTTCTTGACGCCGTTCAGGGTCGAGTTGGTGGCCCAGTACAGCAGGAAGTTCCCGGCCGAGGCGTCCCAGATCGCTTCGGGGGCCCACGCGTCGCCCGCGTCCCCGATGGACGCGGCGACCGGCAGCAGCCACGGGATCGACCAGTTCACCAGGTCGGTGGACTCCCACACGACGAGGTTGCGGCTGCCCGCGTTGGCCGCGTCGCCCCAGGACGTGCCCGATCCGATGTGGAGGTCGGTGGCGACGATCCAGTAGCGGTTCCCGGCCGTGTTGCGCACGATGATGGGGTCGCGCACGCCCTTGGTGCCGATGGGGGTGCGCAGGACGATCTGGCCGCGGTTGAGGTCGGTCCAGTTCAGGCCGTTGTCGGAGTGGGCGAGGTAGATCTGCTCGCCGCCCGAGCCCTCGCCGATGAAGTGGGCCATGAGGTAGCCGGTGTAGGCGGTCTGGGCGGCCGCGGGCGATGCCGGGATGAACGCGGCGGCGGGCACGGCCGCGGCGGCCGCGATCAGGCCTCTGCGGGACAGGCGTGGTGTCGACATTGACGCTCCAAGGAGGTGCCGGAATGATGATGTGAAGGGTAACAATCAACATCGACATAGTCAATATCTTCGATATTCAACGAAAGGAGGGACCTCCCGCCCCGGCACCGGGCGGGAGGTCCTCCGGTCAGCTCGCGGGAATGAGCGCGTACACGCCCGCGGTGATCGCGAAACCGAGCAGGCCGAGGATCGTGGTCATCGGCGTCCAGACCCTGAGGCCGTCCTTCACCGAGAGGCCCAGGTAGCGGGTCACGATCCAGAAGCCCGAGTCGTTCACGTGGCTCAGGCCCAGCGAACCGTAGCCGATCGCGAGCGCGACGAGCGCCAGGTGGACCGGGTCGAGCCCGAGCGCCTGCACGGCCGGGAGCATGAGCCCGGCGGCGGTCGTGATCGCCACCGTCGCCGAGCCCTGCGCGGCGCGCAGGATCAGCGAGATGAGGAAGACCGCGAGCAGGACCGGGATACCTGCCGACGAGAGCGAGTCGGCCACGGCCGCACCGATACCGGACTCGGTGAGCACCTTGCCGAAGCCGCCGCCCGCACCGGTCACCAGGATGATGACCGCCGCCGCGGGCAGCGCCGACTCCATGACCTCGCCGAGCTTCGCGGCCGACCACTTGCGGCGCACGCCGAGCACGTACATCGCGACGCCGATGGCGACGGCCAGCGCGAAGATCGGCTGGCCGATCATCGCCAGGAAGCCGTTCCAGAAGGAGCCCGCCGCGAACTGCGGGGCGATGGTGGTGCCGACCATGATGAGCGCCAACGGGAGCACGATGATGCTGAGGATGGTCCCGGCGCCCGGAGCGGTCTCGCCGTCAGCGAGGGTGCCGTTCTTGGGGCCGTCCTCTTTGCCGAAGCTGTCGAAGATGGCCTTGGTGGCGGCGATCATCGAGTACTCGCGGCGGTTGAAGAGCTTGCCGAGGAAGTACGCGGCGACGGCGAGCGGGATCGAGACGAGCAGCGACAGGATGGTGATCCAGCCGACGTCGGCGCCGAGGATGGCGGCGCCGCCGACGATGCCCGGGTGCGGCGGGACGGCGACGTGCACGGCGAGCATGATGCCGGCGACGGGGAGCCCGAACTTGATCGGGTTGAGCCCGGCGGCCTTGGAGAAGGCGTAGATGATCGGGATCAGGATGATGAACCCGGCGTCGAAGAAGACGGGGATCGCGAGGATCGCGGCGGCGGCGGTGAGCGCGACGCCGACCCGCTTGGGGCCCAGCCAGCTCGTGAACTTCCCGGCGAGCGCGTCGGCGCCGCCGGAGATCTCGATGATCTTGCCGAGCATGGAGCCGAGGGCGACGAGGACGGCGACGGAGCCGAGGGTGCCGCCGACGCCCGCGATGATCGCCTGGATGACGCCGAGCTGCTCGGGTTCGTCGCCTTGGGCGGGGATCGTGGTGAGCGGCAGGCCCGCGCCGATGCCCACGGCGATCGAGGTGATGATGAGGGCGTAGAACGCCTGCATCTTGAATTTGATGACGAGCAGGAGCAGGAGGGCGACGCCCGCGAGTCCGACGAGGATCAGGGCGGGGAGCGGCAGGGTGAATCCCATGGCTAGGCCTCCAGCTTCGGCGAAGCTTGCGAGCCGTCAATTTGCGGAGTCCGCAGCGACGGGGCGACGACGCGGATGACCGCGGAGTCGTCGAGCGCGCCGAGGCCCTGGGCCTCGCCGAGGAGGAACAGCTGTTCGGCCGCGGCCGCAACTGGGGCGGCGAGGTGCGCGTTGCGCGCGGCCTTGCCGACGATGCCCATGTCCTTCACGAAGATGTCGAGGCGGCTGAGCACTTCGGCGCCGTCCTCGTCGTAGGCCTGGAGCGCGCGAGGGCCGCGGTTGCCGAGCATGAACGAGTTCGCGGCCCCGGCGGTGAGCGCTTCGAGGGTGCGCTCCCGGTCGAGCCCGAGGGCGTCGGCCAGCGCGAGCGCCTCTGCCGCGGCGACGATGTGGACGCCGCACAGGAGCTGGTTGACGGTCTTGAGCGCCTGGCCGTCACCGGGGCGGTCGCCCACGATGGACAGTGTGGAGGACAGCTGTGTGAGGACCGGCCGGACTTTGGCGGCGGCGGCGGGTTCGGCGCCGACGACGATGAGGAGGTCGCCTTCGCGGGCGCGCACGGGCCCGCCGGAGAGCGGGGCGTCGACGAGGTGGACGTCCTGTGCGGCGAGGCGTTCGGCGGTCTCGGCGATACCGTCGGTGCCGACGGTGCTGGTGAGGACGACGACGGCGCCGGGTGCGAGGTGGACGGCGATGCCGTTGTCCCCGTGGAGGAGGGCTTCGAGCTGTTCGCCGGTGCGGACGGCGACGAGCACGGTCCCGGCCCCGGCGACGGCTTCGGCGGCCGTCGCGGCGGGCGTGACGCCTTGGGCGGCGGCGAGTTCGAGCCGTTCGGCGGCGATGTCGAAGCCTCGGACTTCGAAGCGTTCGGCGAGGCGCGCGGCCATGGGCAGGCCCATCGCGCCGAGGCCGATGACAGCGACGTTGCTGTTCACTGCTGTTTCCAATCTCTTACGGGGACGGTTAGTCGGCGACAGTTCTAATGGCTTGGCTCGCAAGCTTCGCCAAGCGTGCTGACCACTTGCGCGAGGGAGTCGGTCGAGCCGACGTTCCCCGCGAAGACGATGTACGGAATCCCGGCGGCGGGTCCGCCTTCGGGCTGCCAAAGGGACACGATGCCCGGGAGCATGGGGCCGACGACGCGGGCGCGCCGGATGCGGAGCGCTTCGGAGGCGGTGTCGCTGGAGGTGATGCCGCCCTTGGCGATGACGAAGCGGGGCGGGGCGAGTTCGAGGACGCGGGCGACGAGTTCGACGACGCCGCTGGAGACCTGGCGGGCGATGGCGAGGCTTTCGTCGCCGTCGCGGCCGGTCAGGAGTTCGCGGGTGGTGTGGACGATGACGGTGCCGTCCTCGAGCGCTTTGGCGACTGCGGCGGCCTGGGCTTCGAGGTGCTCATCTCGCCTGCTGTCAACCAACTGGTGGACATCGAGTTCGACCGTGACCGTGTCGGGGCGGGCCTCGCGGAGGGCGGCGAGCTGGGCGGTGGTGAGCGGGACGTGGCTGCCGACGACGACGAGGCCGCCGCGGTCGTTGGCGGAGTCGATGCGGTCGCGGGTGACGGGTGCGGCGATGTCCTGCCCGATGTGGGCCCGCACGTAGGGCGGGCCGACGCGCAGGAGCGCTTGGCGCCCTTCGCGTTCGAGGCGGTGGAGGGCGAGCGCGACGACGCGCATGTCGGTCTCGTCGACCACATCGACCGCGACGACCGTGCCGTTCGCAAGGCCCCGAAGGAACTCGGCGACAGCGTCGGTCCCGCTGCGGATGATGCCGATGGTGAGAGCGGCGACCTCGGTGGCGCGGATCGCGCCGCCGGTCTTCTCCTCGACCCAGGTGCGCAGGTCGGAGGAGGAGAACCCGAAGGTGGCGTCCTGCGCGAAGGCGGTCTCGCCGACGGGGGTGGCCTCGCCGTCGACGACCCAGTAGTGGACGGAGTCGACGGTGATGCGCCCGGCGTCGGGGAAGGCGGGGACGAGGAGGGTGAGCGCGGGGCGGGTGCCGCCGTGGGCCTCGATGGTCTCGGCGAGGACGTCGGTCTCGAGCGGGAAGTGCCCGCGCAGGGTGGAGTCGGAGCGGGAGACGAAGGTGAGGCGCTTGCCGGCGCGGGCGGCGGCGGCCAGCGCGGCGGCGGCGACCTCGCGGTTGCGCTGTTCGGCGGTCGCGGGGTCGAGGGAGCGGGTGTTGGTGAGGACGTAGACCGCACTGGCCCCGGTCGCGAGGGCCCAGTCGAGGTCGGCGGGTTCCCAGCGTGTGAGGACGGGGAGTCCGGCGACGGACTGGGTGCCGGTGGGGTCGTCGTCGAGGACCACGAGGACGGAGGCCGGGTCGGTCTCGGCGCGCACGTCGGCGGCGGTGACCGCGGCGGGTGCCGGTACGGAGGCGAGCAGCGTCGCGACGTCCACGTGAACTCCTTCGTTCGCCCTCGGGTTCGATCCCGAGGTATCAGATATCAGATATCCTGCCTCGGAAATCGGGGATCGTCAAATCCGGGTGAACGAAGAACGCCGTCTAGCGGCGCGAGTGCACGTATTCCAGCAGGTCGCCGCGGGTCTGGTCCATGTGGCTGGCCATGGCGTCCCGGGCAGCGAAGCGGTCGCCGGAGGCCAGCGCGTCGACGATCGCGGTGTGCTCGGCGATGGCGTGCTCGCGGATCTCGGCGACGGCGCTGGTCTCGCTGCGGGTCTCGGCGAGCAGGGTGGTGAGCGGCAGGAGGGCCGCCACGAGGATGCGGTTGTCGGCCGAGCGGAGGATGACGTCGTGGAACTCGAGGTCGGCGGCGACGAACGCGGCCACGTCGGTCCGGGCGTGGGCGGCCCGCATGCGGTCGATGAGGTCGCGCATCGCGTCGAGGTCGGTTTCGGTGCGGCGTTCGGCGGCGAGCTGGGCGGCGCCGGTCTCGATCATCATGCGCACTTCGAGCAGTTCGAGCGAGGACCGCTCCCGCTCCCCCGCGCTGCGGGCGTGGCGCACGACGGCCTCGAGCCCGGTCCACTGCGCGACGGGCGCGACGCGGTGGCGGCGGCCCGGCACCTGGACGATCACGCCCTGGGCCTGGAGCAAGCGCACGGCCTCGCGCAGCGTGAGCCGCGAGACGTGCAGCTCTTCCGCGAGCACCCCTTCGGGCGGCAGCGGTTCGCCGGGTCGCAGCTTGCCGTCGATGATGGCGTCGAGGACCTGTTCGACCGCCTCTTGCGTCCGTGACGCTCGCGCCATCGGCCCTCCTCCCGGTAAGTGGTTCGAGCGTAAGGCAGTTCGCGATCCAGCGTGGAACGAGGTCGCATCCAGTGTGCTCCAGCCCGTGGCGGGTCGATACGGCTCGGGCGGCCCGGCGTTACCCCGTCGCTCCCAGCGCGGCGATCGTCAGAGGCCGGCGAGTTCCGTAAGACGGCGGTGGGAGTCGTAGAGGGCCTTGCGGTCGTGGGACGAGGTGCCGATGAGGAGTTCGTCTGCTCCCGTGGCTTCGACCAGGTCGGTCAGGCGGGGGGCCACCTCGTCGGCGGTGCCGTAGATCGCGCCTGCCAGCGACTGTTCGAGGTATTTGGATTCGCGGCTGGTCTTCGCGGCCGCCCTGATCTCGGTCGGGGGCAGCAGCGGTCGGAACTCGCCTCTGGTGCGCGACAACGCGACCGACCAGTACTCGGGGAGGAGCACGTCCTCGGCGGCTTCGCGGGTTTCGGCGACCGCGACGGTCTGCGCTACGACGACGTACGGCTCGGAGCGCCACGCGGAGGGCCGGAACTCGCGCCGGTAGTCGTCGATCTTGGCGCGGGTCGCCTTGAGTCCCTTGGACGGGGCGATGACCAGGCCCACGCCGTGTTTGGCGGCGTACTCGCCTCCGGAGCCCACCGCCAGGACGAACGGTTCGGGGCGCAGCCCTTCGCCCGGTCGGGCGCGCACGCCGGGGTGGGTCGACTGCTCGCCGGTGAAGTAGCCGAGGAGTTCGGTGAGGAGCGCGTCGAAATCGTCGGCCTCGTCGAGGTCGTGGCCGAGCGCCGCGCGGACGGCCGGGACGAACCCGAGGGTGCGCCCCAGGCCCATGTCGATACGGCCTTCGAACAGCGACTCCAGGACCCCGAACTGCTCGGCGACCACCAGCGGTCGGTGGTTGGGCAGCATCACGCCGCCCGTGCCGACCCTGATCCGCGAAGTAGCGGCCGCCACCGCGGCAGCCAGGACGGTGGGCGCCGAACCGGCGATGCCGGGCACGCTGTGGTGCTCGGCCACCCAGTAGCGGTGGAAGCCCAGGTCCTCGGCCTGCTTGGCGTTGCCGACGACGTCGCGGAGTCGCTCTGCGGGCGTCTCGCCCTCGGCGATGACGGCGCGGTCGAGCAGCGAGAGCCGGAGGGGCTGCGGAGTCCTCATATGGCGCGCAACGCCCGCGCGGCCGCGAATGTTTCACGGTCCGCCCCGATCGTGCCCGGCCTCACCGGCCCGGCTCGAGGCCGAGGTCCCTTCGCGGGTTGCCGACCATGGTTGCGGGGTCGACGATGCGGTCGAAGTCGGCGGCGCTGACGCCGAGGGCGAGGGCGGCTTCGCGGAGGGTGGAGCCCTCTTCGTCGGCCTTGTGGGCGATGGCGGTTGCCTTGTCGTAGCCGATGTGGGGGCTCAGGGCGGTGACGAGCATGAGCGAGCGGTCGACGTGCTCAGCGATCTTCGCGCGGTCGAGCTGCGTCCCTTCGACACTGAAGTCCTTGAGCTTCTCGGCGGCGTCGCCGAGGATGCGGGCCGAGTGGAGGACGTTGGCGATCACGACCGGGCGCATCGTGTTCAGCTCGAAGTGCCCCTGCGCCCCGGCGGCAGCCACAATGGAGTCCTCGCCGATCACCTGCAGGCACACCATGAGCGTGGCCTCCTGCTGGGTCGGGTTCACCTTCCCCGGCATGATCGAGGAACCCGGCTCGTTCGCGGGCAGGCGCAGTTCCGCCAGGCCCGCGCGCGGGCCCGAGGCGAGCCAGCGCATGTCGTTGGCCACCTTCATGAGTGCGACCGCGACGCCGCGCAGGCCCGCGCTCACCGCGACCATGCCGTCCAGCGAGGCCTGCGCCGCGAACTTGTTCGGGGCGGTCACCAGGGGCAGCCCGGTGAGGTCGGCGAGCTTCGCGGCGATCGCCTCGCCGAAGCCCTCGGGGGCGTTGATGCCCGTGCCGACGGCCGTGCCCCCGGCCGCGAGGCCGTGGATGCTCGACAGGGAGTCCGCAAGGCGCGCACGGGCGTCGTGCAACTGCGCGGCCCAACCGGACCATTCCTGACCCACCGTGAGCGGTGTCGCGTCCTGCAGGTGGGTGCGGCCGATCTTGACGACGTCGACCCACTGCTCGGCCCTGAACCGGATCGCGGCCGTCAGCGCGTCGAGCTGCGGCAGCGTCCGGTCCCGCAGGGCCAGCAGCGTCGCCAGGTGCATCGCCGTGGGGAAGCTGTCGTTCGAGGACTGGCTCAGGTTGACGTGGTCGTTGGGGTGGACCGGGGTCTTCGTGCCGATCTCCCCGCCGAGGAGCTGGTTGGCGCGGTTGGCGACGACCTCGTTGACGTTCATGTTCGTCTGCGTGCCCGACCCGGTCTGCCACACCGAAAGCGGGAACTCCGCGTCGAGGTCCCCCGAGACGACCTCGCCCGCCGCGATCACGATGGCCTCGGCCAGCAGCGGGTCGAGCAGCCCGTTCGCGGCGTTCACGAGTGCCGCTGCTTCCTTGACCCGCCCGAACGCCCGGTAGACGGCCGTGGGCATCCGGTCCTCGCCGATCGCGAAGTGGTGCAGGGAGCGCTGGGTCTGCGCGCCCCAGTAGTGCTCGGCGGGGACCTCGACCGGGCCCATCGAGTCGGTCTCCCACCTCGTTCCGGTCGCGCCGGTGCCCACCGGCAGGGTGCGAATCCGGTACTGCTCGTTCGCCATCGTGGAGGCCTCCCGCTCTCGTCTCGCCCCAGGATTCCACGATTCCTGCCCGGCCGCCCGGACTCCAGGTTCGGCAACAGTGATAGATGATGTGTCAAGAACCAGGTAGGATGAAGGCATCATGAACGACGACACCCAGTGGCTCAGCCCGCGCGAACAGCAGTCCTGGCGCAACTTCGTGCGGTTGAACCAGAAGCTCACCGCCCGCCTCGGCAGCCGGCTCCAGACGGAATCCAAGCTGTCCGGCCCCGACTTCGCGATCCTCGTGGCCCTCACCGACGACGCCTCCGGCCGCCTGCGCTTCCAGGAGCTCGCCAAGGCCGTCGACTTCGAGCAGAGCCGCCTGTCGCACCAGATCGCCCGCATGACCAAGCGCGGCCTCGTCGCCCGCGAGGAGTGCGCGGAGGACGGGCGCGGCGCGTTCGTCCTCATCACCGACCAGGGCCGCGAGGCGATCGCCGCCGCCGCACCCAAGCACGTGGCCGCCGTCCGCCGCCTCGTCCTCGACGCGATCTCACCCGAGGACCTCGAGGCCCTCGGCGACATCACCGGCCGCATCCTCAAGCACCTCGACGAGACCGCGCCTTAAACCGTTACGCGGCCGCGAGCTGGAACTTCACCCCGGTGAGCTCTTCTGAGAGGGTCCAGAGGCGGGTCGCCGTGTCCTGGTCCTTCGCTTCGGGAATGGTGTCGACGACGACCGGGGCGCCCTTGCGCTCGCCCTTGCCGCTGGGGCCGTAGTACTGGCCGCTCCGGGCGTTGGGGTCGGTCGCCGCGCGCAGCTGCGGCAGCGCTCCGGCCGCCTGCGACTGGGTCACGAACGGCATGATCACGCTCGTGATCATCCGCACCGGCAGGTTCATCCCGTTCGCGACGAGGCGGGTCGCGGAGAAACCGGGGTGCGCCAGCAGGCTGCGGACCGGGCTCCCGGCCGCGCGCAGCCGCCGGTCGAGCTCGAGGCCGAACACGGCGTTGGCGAACTTCGACTGCCCGTAGAAGCCGACCGAGCTGTACTTCTCGGCCCCGGTCAGGTCCTCGAAGTGGATGCGGCCGTGCCCGTGTGCGAGCGAGGAGACGGTGACGACGCGCGGGTCCCGGCCCGCTTCGAGCAGGCCCAGGAGCCGCCCGGTGAGCGCGAAGTGCCCGAGGTGGTTGGTGGCGAACTGGCGCTCGTGGCCCTGCGGGCTCAGCGAGCGCGGCGGGGCCATCACGCCCGCGTTGTTGACCAGGAGGTCGAGGCGGGCCTTGTCAGCCGTCAGGCGGTCGGCGAACGCGGTCACCGAGTCGAGGTCTTCGAGGTCGAGCGTGCGCACTTCGAGGTTCGCGCGCGGGTGGTCGGCGCGGATGTCCTCGACGGCCTTGCGGCCCTTGGCCTCCGAACGCGAGGTCATGATCACGTGCGCGCCGCGCCCGGCCAGCGCGCGGGCGGTCTCGATGCCGAGGCCGCTGTTGGCGCCGGTGACGACGACGGTGCGGCCGGTCTGGTCGGGCATGTCGGCGACGGTCCACTGCCTGCTGCTCATCGGGTGTCTCCTTCGGTTTCGCGCGGGCCTGGCGTCCCGTCCGCGAGGTAAGCTGAACATCGGTTCATCTTCATCATGAACCATGATTCAGGTTATTGCAAGCTTCGCGGCGAGTGCCTTGCGACGCGATGCCATACGATGCGGTCCGAACGAGAGGAGACGGTATGAGCGCGGAACGCCCCCTGCGCGCCGACGCCGCGCGCAACCGCTCCAAGATCCTGGAGGCCGCCGACCGGCAGATCGTCGTCCACGGCCCCGAGGTCCGCATGGAGGCCATCGCCGAGGAGGCCGGGGTCGCGGTCGGCACGCTCTACCGGCACTTCCCGACCAAGGACGCGCTGGTCGCGGCCGTGGTGGAGGCGCACCTCGAGTGGATCATGACCGAGGTCGAGGCCACGGCCGACCGCATGGAGGCCGGCGCGGACGCCTTCGAGGAGTTCCGGCACTTCCTCCTCGCCACCGTCGAACTCGCCGCGAGCGACAAGGCCGCCAAAGCCGCCGCGCGGGCGCTCGGCGCCCAGCTCGACATCGCCCGCCCGATCGCGCGCGGCACCGCCGCAATCGAGCGGATCATCAAGGTCGGCAAGGAGAACGGGTGCTTCCGGTCCGACCTGTCCGTCGAAGACTTCCACCTGCTGTTCGCCACCATCCCGGTCGACCAGCCGCCCAAGGCCCGCGAACGCTTCCTCGAGCTCATCCTCAACGGCGTCGTCGCCGCGCCCGCCGCGAAGCGGAGCGCCGCCGATTGACCGAGGCGAACTGCCTCGGTGTCTATATATATTCTTTCACCGACTTCTATGGCGCAGTTCAGGACCGGTGCGCCTGCTGCGCGCTACAGTGACCGCGTGAGCAACCTTGAGGTCCGTCCCGAAGTGGAGCCCTGCCGGACCTCGGGCCCGGCCGGGCCCGAGGCGACCCTGCTCCAGGCCCGCGAAGTGCCGCTCGGCGGCGTCCGCCACATGCACGTGAGCCGCACCCTGCCGCAGCGCGAGATCCCCACCATCGGCGCGTGGTGCTTCATCGACCAGTTCGGGCCCGAGCGCGCCGACATGCGCGTCCTCCCCCACCCGCACGCCGGGCTCCAGACCGTGACCTGGCCGGTCCGGGGCGACATCCGCCACCGCGACAGCCTCGGCTCCGACGTGATCCTGCGCCCCGGCCAGCTCAACCTCATGACCAGCGGCCCCGGCATCGCCCACTCCGAGTTCTCCGTCGGCGAGCGGCCGCTCATCGAGGGCCTGCAGCTGTGGGTCGCACTCCCCGACGGCGGCAACGGCATCACACCGGGCTTCGAGCAGCACGCCGCCCTGCCGCACTTCGACCTCCAAGGCGCGCACGGCATCGTGGCCCTCGGTGAACTCGCCGGAGCGGCCTCGCCCGCGACCGCGTACACGCCGATCCTCGGCGCGCAGATCACGATCGAGCCCGGCGCGGCGCCCGTGCTCCCCCTCCGGCCGGACTTCGAGCACGCGGTCCTCGTCATCTCCGGCGCGCTCCGGGTCGACGGCATGGCCCTCGGCCTCGGCCCGCTCCTCTACCTCGGCACCGGCCGCGAGACCCTGCCGCTCGCCTCGGACGAGGGCGCGACGGTGTTCCTCCTCGGCGGCGAGCCGTTCACCGAGGAACTGGTCATGTGGTGGAACTTCGTCGGACGCTCCCATGAGGACATCGTCGCCGCCCGGACCGCCTGGGAGGAGCCGGATCAGACCCGCTTCGGCCGCGTCGACGGCCACGACGGCGCCCGCATCCCCGCTCCCCCGCTGCCGGGCGGCAGGCTCCGCCCGCGCGGCCACCGTTGAAGGGCCGCTGAACGGCGCTGAAGCCTCCGGTGAACCTTGCCGCGGTGCGGCAGGTTCGACCGGAGGCTTGCTTCATGCTCGGATACGGCTCAGATCCGGGTGACGTGGTTGGTGCCGGCCCACCACTGGTCGTCGTCGTACCACTCGACGTACCAGGCGATGCGGTGGCCGTCGGTCCAGTCCTTGTTGCAGTAGACCCAGACCTTGGACGTGCCGAGGTTGTCGTAGCAGATGCCGTAGCGGGAGCCGTCGAGGTCCCACCAGGTAACCGAGATCGGGTAGCCGTCGTTGACCTTGTCCCTGATCCAGATGTCGTCGCCGTTCGCCTGGACGCAGGCGCCCCAGTTGTCGGTGCTGTAGCAGTCCCGTGAGCTGTCGGCGTACCAGTCGATGTCCTGCGCCCAGTTGAACTCCTGCTCCGCGGCGGCGGCCGCGGTGCCGAGGCCGAGGACGGCGAACAGGGGAATGGCGAACGCGGCGAGGAGTGCCGCAATGCGGTTGCGCATCAGTGAATGCCCTCTCGTAGTCGTGCGGGTGCCGGTCAGATCACGGTCTTGAAGGTCTCGTCCTCGTACTGCCAGCCGTTGGCCGTGTCGTACATGAAGGACCAGTAGATGGTGTGCCCGTCGGTCCAGTCCTTGTTGCAGCGCACCCAGGCCTTCGCGGTACCGAGCGCGTCGATGCACATGCCCTCGCGGCCCGAGGCCGGATCGGACCACCACACGGCCACGCCGTAGCCGTCGGTGTCGAGGTCGACCACCCAGATGTCGTCGCCGCTGGGCTGGATGCAGGCGTCGCCGTTGATGTACCAGTAGCCGCGGTCCCAGGCGCAGTCCTTCGCCGGGCTGTCGCTCCAGTCCGCGTCGACCGCGTAGTTCGTCTCGAACGCGGCCGCCGAGACGTCGGCCGCGGCGGGCGACGCGACCGCCGCGGCGAGCCCGAAGGCCATCGCGAGCGTCCCGAGAACGGCTGCAATGCGTTTGATCATCTGTGCTCCTTGAGGTGGGGGCACTCCCCCGGGGAAGCTGGGGTGGAGTGTCCGCTCAGTTTCGAGCCGGGCCCTTAACGCCGGTTTGACTCCCGATTAATCGGCAGGCGGCGGGTCGGATGCGGGGCCGAGGGGCGTCAGTCGACGAGCGCGGCGATGCGGGCGCGGACGGCGGCGGCGTTGGGGCGGCCGAGTTCGTCGAGGATCACCGCCGCGCGCTGCCAGGCGTCCCGGGCCTCGGCCGTGCGACCGGCTGCGGCGTACGTCTCGCCCAGGCTGATCAACGCTGCGGCCGTGACGTTCCGCTCCCCGGCCTCCGCTCCGAGCGCGACGGCGCGTCGCAGGTGCTGCACCGAGCGGGCGTGCTCACCGAGTTGCGCCTCGATGGCGCCGAGGCTGGTCAGGACGTTCGCCTCGCCGATCGTGTCGCCGATGCCGGCCGCGAGTTCCAGCGCGGTGAGGCAGTCCTCGCGCGCACGGAGGGGGTCGCCGAGCCGGGCACGGGTGTACCCGATGTTGTTCAGCGCCCGCACCCGGCCTGCGGTGTTCCCCGCGCGCGCATACAGTTCCAGGGCGCGGACGGCGTGCGCCAAGGTCGCGGCGAGGTCGCCGGCGGACCCGTCCAGAATGCAGAGGACCATGCAGGTGTCGGCCTGGCCGTTGCGGTCTCCGGCCGCTCTGAAGTGCTCCAGCGCCAGCCGCAGGTGTTCGCGGGCCTCGGCCGTGTCGCCGTGCTTGGACTGGACGGTCCCGAGCCGCAGGTGCGCGGAGGCCAGGCCTTCAGCGCTCTGCGCGCGCTCGGCCGCGCGCACTGCGATGCGGTGCATGGACTCCCGCTCGGCGGCGGCGTTCTGGCGGCGGAGATAGGCTTCCAGGCTGCGCGCCAGTTGCCATGTGTACGTGTCGAACCGCTGCCTGAACGCCTCCTCGACGGCGCCGAGCAGCACGGCGCGCTCGGTCTCGAACCACGCCAAGGCCCGCTCGCGCTGTTCGGGCGTGGCGAATCCGGCATCAGAGCTGTGGTCGTCCGTCACGACCGAGAACGGCGTGATCGCAGCCGCCGCCGCGTCGGCGGTGCGCAGCAGCCACGCGAACAGCCGCGCCACGGCGTCGCGGCGGTCGTCCGCCTCGTCTTCGGCCGCGGACAGTTCGGCGGTGTACGCGGCCAGCAGGTCGTGGAGGCGGTACCGGCCGGTCCGGAACTCGCCCACGAGTCCGAGGCGGACCAGTTCGCCGAGGGCCCGGCGGGCCGCGGCGAGCGGTTCGCCCAGGAGGGCCGCGACGGCATCGGCGGCGAAGTCCGGTCCCCAGTGGAGTCCGAGCAGCCGGAACGTGCGCGCCGCGGCCGGGCTCAGGGCGCGGTACGAGCAGGCGAACGCCGCGCGCAGGTCCATGTCGGCGAAGGCGAAGCCGTCGAGCGGCGCGCACCCGGCCTCCAGCTCGTCCGCGAGCGCGCACAGCGGCGCACCGGGAATGCCTGCGGCCCTGGCGGCCACGACGGCCAGCGCCAGCGGCAGCCGCGCGCACCGGTCGATGATGCGGGACACCGCTTCGGGTTCCGCGTCGGCCCGGTGCGCGCCGATCCGCTCGGCGAGCAGGTCGCGGGCTTCGCGTTGGTCGAGCGCGTCGAGAGCGACGAGCGCGACGCCGTGCCGGGCGACGAGACCGGTGAGCACGGTGCGCGCGGTGATGAGGACGCGGCAGGCGTCCGTGCCCGGCAGCAGCGGGCGGACCTGTTCCTCGTCGCGGGCGTTGTCGAGCACGATGAGCATGCGCCGCTTGGCGAGCAGGCTCCGGAACAGCGCCGAGCGGGCTTCGATGCGGGCCGGGATCTGCACGGGCGGGACGCCGAGCGCGTCGAGGAAGACGCCGAGCACTACGCCCGGGTCGAGTGCGCGCCCGGCCGGGTCGAAGCCGCGCAGGTCGACCCAGAGCTGACCGTCGGGGTAGGCGTCGGCGGCGCGGTGGGCCCAGTGGACGGCGAGGGTCGTCTTGCCCGATCCGGGGATGCCGGTGACGACCGCGACGGGACTGCCCGCGGTGTGCTCGTCGAGCCGCGCCAGCGCCTCCGTGCGGCCGGTGAAGCCGGTGATGTCGCCGGGGAGCTGCTGCGGCACGGGACGGTCGAAGGGCGTGTGCTCCTCCCGCTGGTCGAGGAGTCGGCGGTGCTCCTGCTGGAGTCCGGGGCCGGGTTCGACGCCGAGCTCGTCGACGAGGTACTGCCTGGTCTTCCGGTAGAGCGCCAGGGCTTCGCTGGTGCGCCCGGACGCGCCGAGTGCCGCCATCAGGAGTTGCGCGGGGCGTTCGCGCACGGGATGGTCGGTCACGAGGGCGGCGAGCTCCGGGATCACGTCGCGGGCCGCGCCCGCGCTGATGTCCTGTTCGATGCGGTCTTCGAGGGCCGCCAGCCGTTCTTCGTCGAGTCCCGTCCGCAGGTTCTCGCGCCATTCGTCTCCGGCGATGTCGGCCAGGGCCGGGCCGCGCCACAGCCGCAGTGCCGCTTGCAGGAGCGGGGACTTCTCCGGTCCGGGGTGGCGGCGGGCGCGGGTGACGAGGTCGCGGAAGCGGTACAGGTCGACTTGGTCGGGGTCGCAGTCGAGCCGCCAGCCGCGGCCGACGGTCGCGAGGCCGACCGTGGGGTCGTCGGCGAGGAGGCGCCGCAGGCGCGTCACGTAGACGCGCACGGTGTTCAGCGCGGAGGCGGGCGGCCCTACGGGCCAGAGCGCGGTGATGAGGCGTTCGGCCGTGACGGTGCGGCCCAGGTCGAGGAGCAGCAGGGCGAGGACGCTGCGGGACTGGGCGGTGGTGGGGCCCTGCGGGATGCCGTCGCGCAGGATCTCGACCGGACCGAGGACCCGGAAGCTCGTCCGATCGGGAGCGTTCGCGGCTCCACGGGATCGTCCGTCCATATGCGCACCGCCTACACGAAAAGTACTGGGTACGTTAGCAAGCCCTGGCGTCGGCATCGAACCGCTCGGCCCGCATCGATGGTGGTCTCTCCCGTTGTGCGGCAAGCGCAATGAGGCTCAGACACACCCGACGCGACGCCTAGACGAGGGTCTGGACGAACTCGACCGCGAGCCAGGCGGCGAAGACCAGGAGGATGAGGCCCGAGATGCGGTCGAACCAGACGCGGCGTTCCTTGGTCATGAATCGGCGCAAAGCGTGTGCGGCAGTGGCGAGTACTAGGAACCAAGCCCATGAGGCGGTCACCGCGCCGACTGCGAAGGGCAGGCGGGTGCCGACCGCCTGGGCGGTGATGGCGGCGCCGAGGACGCCCACGGTGTCGAGGATGGCGTGCGGGTTGAGCAGTGAGACGGCCATGGTCCGGCGCAGCACCTGGCCGCGCGACCAGGTGCCGGTCTCGTCGTCGAGTTCGGTGGGCTTGGTGCGCAAGGACTTCACGCCCAGGTAGGTGAGGAACAGCGCGCCCGCGAAGAGCATTGCGGGCCGCAGCCCGGGCACCGAGTCGAGCAGCGCGGAGGTCCCGGCCGCGCCGAGCACGATCAGGATGGTGTCGCACACGGCCGCGCCTACGACCGCCCACAGTGCCCTCGGCATCCCGAGCGAGACGCCCTGGCCGAACACGAACACATTCTGCGCCCCGATCGGCACGATGAGAGCGAGTCCGAGCGCGAGCCCGGTGAGGAATGCGGCGGTCACCGCGCCATGCTAGCCGCCCACCCGGTCGAGCCCCCGACCCGTTTTGCCGGGCGCTCAGGTTCGGCGCTGCTCGGTCCTGCCGCGGCCCATCTCGTTGAGGCCCCGGACGGTGACCCAGCCGCCAGCGCCCATGACCGCCAGCGCGATCGCCACCCCCAGCGCGGCACCCGCGTTCTGCTTCTCGCGCTGCTCTTCGGCCGAATCGGGCAATTCGGTCGCGCCGCGCTCGGTCACGACCATGCACACGGTGTTCGCGGTCGGTTCGCACACGGTCGCGTTCGAGCGGATCACGAGCACCATGACCATAATCCCGATGCCGAACAATATGATCGCGAGGCCGACCAGTGTCATCCCTGCGAACGCGCGGCGCGCCTCCCGTTCGACCGGGGTCACTTCCGGTGTCTCGCTGAGTGTCACGAGCAGGTCGCCGCGCCGCTCCGGGTCGTCCTTCGACGGGTAGCCGTGCCCGCGCAGCCGCAGGACCGTGCCTTCGCCGCTTCCAGCGGGGACCTCGAGTTCCCAGTCGTCGTCGAGGGTTTCGACGTTGACCCGCCCGCCGCCTGCGAGCACGCTGGCGGGGACGTCGAGGGAGGTCCGCAGGTGTTCGCCGACGCGCTCGAAGACCTCGTGCGGCAGCGCCCGGACCGTGACGGTGAGGACCCCGGGGACGCCTTTCGCCTTGAGCTGCAGCACTTCCCCGTCGTCGAGGGCGCCGGGGAACGTGAGCGAGGAGCGCCGGGTCTCGGTGATGCCGCCGCTGCCGTCGCAGAACGCGCAGGTCGACCCTTCGTCGCGGCCCGAGCCTTCGCAGTTGACGCAGTCGATCGGGGCGTCGTACGAGAGAGAGCGCCTGCAGCCGAACGCCATCTCCTCAAGGCTCAGGATCACTTCGAAAGCGCGGGAGGTGAGGTGGATATCGGCCATGTCCGTCCTTCGTGCCCAGGGGGCGGGGGTCAGGGGTCGGGGTGCCCTCGATCGTAGCGAGGACGGGCCGGTCGATCCACCACCTTGGATCGACCGGCCCTTCTGGTGCTCCGCGGCCTCCTGGGGCAGGATGACTGAGCCGCGGAGCGGGATTGGGGTTAGTCGGAGTTGGTTTCGGTGTCGCCGGGATCGGAGTCGGGGTCGGCGATCAGAGCGCGGGCGCGCTTGAGAATCCACCCGCACCATTCGTCGTTGTTCCACGCGCCGTTCCAGATCGGCTTGTCGTCTGGGTCGTCGGTGAAGCGGCAGCACTCGCGGGCACCCGCGCCGTCGTTCACGTCGATCAAATAAGTGGTCGGGCCGTTCGGGTAGCGGCCCTGGTCAGGCGGGATCTCGTAGACGCTGAAGACGGCTGGGCCCCTTCGGAAGCCGCCGAGGTGGCCGTGGATGCCGGGTTCGCCGTCGGACCGGAGGTTGTAGGGGCCTTCGTCGGGGGCTGACATGGTTTTAGCCACGGCAGAACCGGATCGTGGCCGGGTTGGCGGCGATGGGCGACTGGCCGCGGTAGAAGACGCGGAATGCGGACTCCTCGACCCAGATCTTCCAGTTGGGTTTGAACGAGCGCCAGAACGGCCCCCAAGTGGCTTTCAGGTCGCCGGAGTTCAGTCCGGACACGATCAGCACGATGTCGTCGCCGTTGCCGGTGAGGACTTGGAATGAGTCCGGCGCATCGGCACCGGATGCGCGGACTCGGTAGGTCCGGCAGTCGTCGCTGAACGACCCGCGATCGAGCGCGAGCTGTTCGGTTGCGCCGGTCCGGATTTCATGGTCGCCCACCACTAGCCTCCTTCGGTTCGTCGGATCTTCTGCATCGAATCTAGGGGATGAAACCACAGGTCACAAGATGAGAATCGCTGCGGCGCAAGCAGACCGTGAGGAACTAACAGTGAGCCGCTGACCGTGAGCCACGCACTCTCCCTGCCTCACACCGCGTTTCTCACAGCGGCCAAATCGCTGTGGACTGTGCGATAGTGAGTAATCACATGCAGCAACGAGAAGCCTGGGGGCAGGTATGGCTACAACGGAACTCGCAGCGTGGTTCAACCGAATGATGCTCATCAAGGGTCGCCGTGCCCTCGGCAGAACCCAGCGCGAGGTCGCCGATGAAGTCCTGCTCTCAGTCGACTCGTACCGTGCTTACGAAGCGGGCCGCACCACCCCGCCTGCCAAGCACATCAAAGCCCTCGCTGCCGCCTGTGGCATCAGCGCGGAGATCGCGAAGTACATGGTGCAGGTGGCAAGCAAGAAAGAGGAAGCGCTGGAAGCCGATCAGCGATTCAACGCCCTGCTGATCTCGCTCGCCGAGGAGCACTACGGATCGGTCTTCAAGTTCGACGCCCTCATGATCCCGGGCATCCTCCAACTCCAGAAGTACCACTACATCGTCGCCCGGCTCGCCGAACCGGCCTCCGATCAGTGGGTCGACAACGGCTGGGATTTCAAGGAAGGGCGGCAGCAGGTCATCGAGGGCCGCACCGACCGACCCGAGATGCATTTCCTCATCGGCGAAGCCGCTCTGCTCCAGCTGCGGCAGGTCTCCGAAGAGCTCTACCGGGACCAGATGGCCCACCTGCGCCGCTGGGCCCGCCGACCGGGAGTGAAGATCCGAATCCTGCCCGGTCCCGTGCTCGCCCAGCGGAGCAACTTCGATATCTACGCGAAGAATGGCGGCAAGCTCGCGGGTCCCGCGTTCGCCTATACCGAAGTCCTCGACTCGAGCTGGCTCATCGATGACCTCACCCGTATCGCGAGTTACGATGAGGTCCGCAAGATGCTTTGGAACAAGGCGATCCGGATCGAGGTCTACCACGATGACGACAGGCGTTTCCGTTTGGCGTAAGAGCACGCGCAGCGGCTCTGGAAACAACTCCAACTGCGTGGAGATTCGTCGGGCCTGGCGCAAGAGCACTCGCAGCGGTAGCGGCAACAACTCCAGCTGTGTCGAGGTCGCCATCTGTTCAGGCGACGACGGCTTCCACCTGCGGGACTCGAAGCTCGACACCGACTCCCCGGTGTTCGACCTGTCCCCCAAGGACTTCAGTGCCCTGATGAACGCCGCAGGCTGACAACTCAGACATACAGGCTCAGGCCGGGAACCGCACAGCGGTTCCCGGCCTTTTCACGTCAGTCAGTGCGGCGCGGGCTCTCGCGGATACCCGCCTGGCGGAAGAGGCGTTCAAGGAACTTGCGGGCGGTGGCCGGGTCGAAGTCGTCTTCGCTGAGGAGGAGGTAGTGCATGATCGCGCCGTTCATCATGTCGATGAGCATGTCGAGGTCGGCGTCCGGATCGAGGGCCCCGGCGTCACGCGCTCGACGCAGGGTGGCCAGGGCGCGTTCGCGACGCGGCTTGAGGTGGTGTTCGCGGTAGGCCGCAAGCAGTTTGGGGTGGTCGGGGCCAGCGCTGAGCAGCCGCGCGGTGAGAAGGCGGAGCCGGGGTTCGGACAGGGCCTCGCTCCACTGAGGCAACAGCTCCTCGATGATGCCGGGCAGGTCCTCGGCAGGCGTCTCGGTGCGGTCGGCGGCGGGGATGGCGTCGCGGGCGGCTTCGATCGCGTCAGCGAGCAAGTCCTCTTTGGAGGACCAGCGGCGGTAGACGGTCACCTTGGCCACGTTGGCGTGCTTGGCAATACGCTCGATGCTGGCTCCGGCGATGCCGTGTTCGACGAGGACTTCCAGGGCGGCGTGCAGGATCGCGGTGTCAGCCTCGGGGTCGCGGGGTCTGCCGGGCCCGGGGGGCTGTTCGCGCTTGCTGCTCATGCCGTCTCCTTGGTGCGCAGTGTGCCGGTGAGCCAGGTCCGCAGGGCGGCGGGGTCCTCGCCGCGCCAGGCGAGGTGGCCGTCGGGGCGGACCAGGATCGGCGGGACCGCGTCGGCGGTCCGCAGGATCGCGACTGTACCGAGGTGGCTGCGGGCGAGGTCGGCGAGTTCGGGGGTTTCCTTGCGGACGATGAGCGCCCAGGCCGCGCCGAGTTCCGCGTACAGGCGCGTGGGGATGCCGTCGGGGGTGGTGCAGTCCCGGTCGGGGATGCGGTCGCCGGGGCGCGGGGCGGGGCCGCGGCCGCCGAGCGGGCCGTTGCGGTAGGTGACCCAGAGTTGGGAGGCGGTCCTCGTCCCCTGGCGTTGGACTGCTGGCAGGTTGAGGAGCGGGAGCATGAGGCGGTCGCGGACGAACCGGGTGAGAGGCGTTGCGCCCGCGAGGAGTTTCGTGTTGGCGGTGGTGGCGCGCAGGACGTCTCGGGCGAGCGGCCGCCGTTCGGCGCCGTAGGTGTCGAGGAGGGCTTCGTGGGCAAGGCCTTTGACCGTGAGGGCGAGTTTCCAGGCGAGGTTCTCGGCGTCGCCGATGCCGGTGTTCATGCCCTGGCCGCCGATCGGCGAGTGGATGTGGGCGGCGTCCCCGGCGACGAGGATGCGCCCTGCGTGGTAGGTGTCGGCGAGTCGGCGCTGGATGCGGAAGACCGAGGTCCAGACGGTCTCCTTGATCTGGAGGTCGTCGACGCCGGCGCGGTCGCGCAGGGCCGAGCGGACGAGGTCGATGACCTGGTCGGGTTCGAGGTGGTCGCCGGTGTCGGGGACGTCGGCCATGACCCGCCAGAGGTCGCCGCGTCCGGTGCGGTCGCGCATGGGGATGGCGAGGACCATCCCGGTGGGGTCGAACCATCCGGCGGAGGTCTCGCGGGTGCGGTCCCAGTCGGCGAGGAAGTCGGCGAGGACGAACCGTTCGATGACCGGCACGCCGGGGAAGGCGATTTCGGCGAGTTCCCTTACGCGGCTGCGGGCTCCGTCGCAACCGGCGAGCCAGCCGGTGCGGAGGGTCTCGCCGTCGGCGAAGGTGGCTTCGACGCCGCCTGAGTCCTGGACGGCTCCGGTGAGTTCGCGTCCGAACTCGACCTCGACGCCGAGGTCGGCGAGGCGCTGGCGCAGGTGCGCTTCGATCTGGGCCTGCGACACGAAGAGCGCTTGCGCGGATTCGCGCGCGTCGGGTGAGAAGCGGATGGTGACGAGGGCGCGGTCGCGGGCGTACATGCGCATGCCCATGGGCCGCAGGGCTTGTTGCGGGAGGTCGCCGAGGGCGCCGAGTCGGGTGAGGACTTCGGTGCCTCGGGCGTGGAGGATGTTCGCCCGGGAGGTCTGGGCCGGTTGAGCGGCGCGGTCGACGATGCGGACCGTAACGCCTTGGGCGGCAAGGCCGCAGGCGAGTGCGAGGCCGGTGGGGCCTGCTCCGACGATGAGTACTTCCGGGGTCATGGCAACTCCCTAATAGCAAACGCAGTCGTTTGCGTATAGTAATAGCACGGGCGAGCCGGGGCCGGATGTCGGTGGGCTCCCCTACCATCAGGCCATGACGGTTCCCATCACTCCGAAGCAGTTCCACGAGGCCGACGGCGTCGACGACTGGCGGGTGCTGTGGTCGGTCGCGTTCGCGCTGTACCGGACCGGCGACTTCGCGAGCGGCATCGAGTTCGTCGCGGCCATCGGCCGCCTCGCCGAGGCGGCCGGGCACCACCCCGACCTGAACCTCCGCTCCACAGTGCTCGAAGTCCGCCTCGTCACGAAGGAGCAATGGTCGCTGACCGACGCCGACCTCGAACTGGCCCGGCAGATCTCGGCGGCGGCCGCCGAACTGGGCATCGCGGCCGACCCGGGCCGCGTCCGCACTTGGGAGTTCGCGCTCGACGCCCTCGACGTCGACAGGGTCCGGGCGTTCTGGTGCGCCGTGCTGGGCTACGAGATGGCGGGCGACAGCGACATCGCCGATCCTGACGGCCTGTACCCGCCGGTGTACGTGCAGCAGATGGACGTGATGCGCGAGGGCCGGGGCCGCATCCACATCGACGTGGGCGTCCCCCATGAGCAGGCCGAGGCGCGCGTCGCCGCCGCCCTCGCCGCCGGAGGCACGCTCGTCAGCGACCGCCACGCGCCGACGTGGTGGACGCTGGCCGACCCTGAGGGCAACGAAGTGGACCTCGCCACCTGGGTCGGCCGCGATTAGGCCGTGGGTGCTCGCCGGATCTCAGCGAGTCGGCCAGGAGCGGGTGCCGGTCCATGCCTCGAAGGTGTGCCAGCCGATTTCGGGGTAGCGGCCGTGGAGTTCGGCGATCGGGATGTCGAGCCCTGTCGTCGCGAAGTACTCGAACATGGCGGCCAGGTCAGACGACCACTTCCGCGCCTGTTCAAGGGGGAACTCCACGTATTCGACAGCGCCGCCGCAGCGTTCGCCCAGTACCGCGGCGACCTCCTTGCCGCTGAGCACGTCTGAGGCGATGTCGATGCGGCGGCCGCTGAACTCGGCCCGGCGCCCGATCGCCAGCGCGGCGAAGGCGCCGATGTCGGCGGCCGGGATGTGCGGGAGCAGGGCTTCCGGCGGCATGGGGAGCCCGACCTGTCCGCCGCGGAGCATGTCGAGCGTCCAGCCCAGCTGGTAGTCGTCCATGAACTTGGCAGGTCCGATCACGGTCCAGTCCAGGCCGGAGGCGGCGAGGAGGAGTTCCACTCGGTGCTTGCTCTCGAAGTGGGGGATGCCGGTGCCGCGGTCGGCGTTTGCCGCGGAGGTGTAGACGACGTGTTCGATACGTGCGGCCTGGGCGGCGTCGATGAGGTTGCGGCCCTGGGTGATCTCGGTATCGGTGTCGGTCTCGAACGGGGTGGTGACGGCGAACAGGCTGTGCGCGCCGGCGAGTGCGGTTGCAAGCGTGTCGGGTTCGGTGAGGTCGGCGCGGCGGACGTCGACGCCGCGGGTGGCGAGAGCGAGCGCGCGCGGGGAGGCCGGATCGCGGGTGAGGCCGATGACCTGGTGTCCGGCGAGGAGGAGGGCGTCGATCGCGGCACCGCCTTGGGTGCCGGTCGCGCCGGTCACGGCGACGGTCGGAGTGCTGGTGGACATGGTGCTCCTTGCAGAGGAATGAATAACTGCGCGACGCAGTTAATGCGCCGCGCAGTTAATGTACCACGGGTTCGCTGCGTCATGCAGCTATATTGGGGGAATGGCGAAACGGCGCGAGGGGCTCCTGGGGGCTCTGGCAGACGAGTCCAGGCGGTACATGGCCGCATATGTGCTGTTCAATCAGGCTGTGGCGGACCGTCTGGGGATGCATCCGACGGATGTGCAGTGCTTCAGCCTGATCTGCTCGGAGCCGGGGCCGGTGACCGCCAAACGCATCGCGGAGTTGACCGGATTGACCACGGGTTCGGCCAGCAGGCTTCTGGACCGGCTCGAACGGGGCGGTCTGGTCACCCGCACGCAGGACGAGGCCGACCGCCGCAGGGTGGTGATCGCCCCGACCGCGGAAGGCGAGGCGAGGGTCGAGAAGGTCTGGGACGAGTTGTCGCCCGCGTGGCAGGAGCTGTTCCAGGAGCTGTCAGACCAGGACCTCGAAGTCCTGGTGGACCACATGAAGCGGGTGACGGAGTTCAGCCGCCGACAGGTGCAGCGCCTGCGAGGTTGAACTGGTAAACGCCCTATAGCCGCACGTTGCGACGCAGGAGGTTTCCGGCCAGGACCGTGATCCAGGTCCACCCGGCGAAGACGGCGACGCGCTGGACCAGGCCGAAGTGCGAGCCGGGCACGTCCTCGAGAATCCCCGCGCCGATCATCGCCAGCGGAGTCACCACCGCGACCGCCAGCGAATACCAGGCCCAGCCCCGCGACCAGCCGCGCGCTCCGGCCTCCCGGGCGTACCACCACACGCCGACCGCTGCGAGCGCGCCCATCGCGAGGAACGTCGGGAGGGCGTTGAAGTTGTGGATCGTCGCGTGGAGGGTCGGCTCACCGGTGAAATTCGCGTCGGCGGGGTAGCCGCCGTCGGGGTCCATGACGAAGGCCCCGGCGATCACCAGCTCGATACCGAAGAGGCCCACCAGGATCGGAAGCACCGCGCCACCTCGCCCGCCGCGGAGGGTGCGGCGCAGCCCGATCGCGAAGGCGACGAGCAGGACGCCGGTGGCGATGAAGTTGGCGATCTGGACCCACCCGAGCGGGCCGAGGCTGAGTTCGGAGCCCCAGTGGTGGACCGGGTCGTAGTCGGTGCGGCCGATGTCCTGGGCGACGACCGCCGCGACGAACAGCGCCGGGGCGACGCCGCACGCGAGCAGGAACCGGGTGAGTCGGGAAGGGGCGCTTGCGGATGCGCGGGCAGTGGTCGGCTTCGTGTCGTTGCCGAAGTCCGCGGCGGGTTCGGTCGAGGAGGTGGTCATGGTCGGTGCTCCAGTTCTATAACGTCGTTATATTGCAGCGTACATGTAACGGCGTTATAGAATCCTGCGGTATGGCCCTTGATTCGCAGACGATCGTCACCGCCGCCCTCGACCTGCTCAAAGAGGAAGGTCTCGCGGGCGTCACCTTCCGCAAGCTCACCACCCGGCTCGGCGTGAAGGCCCCGGCGATCTACTGGCGCTTCAGCGACAAGCGCGAACTGCTCGACGCCGTGGCCGAAGCGGTGCTCCAAACGGCGTTCGCCGGGCTCGAACCCTGGAGCGGATCACCGGGCTGGCGCGACTGGTACGCGGACCTCCTCCGGCGCCTTCGCACCGCGATGCTGTCCTATCCGGACGGCGCGCGCCTCGTGGTCGCGGCCCGGCCCACCCACGCCCCGACGCTCGGCCGGCTCACCGAACTCGCCCTGCAGGCCGCGAAGGACGACGGCGACGACCTCCTGGAGGCGGCCGGCGCGGTGTTCGCCGCGAGCCGCTACACGTTCGGCCACGTCATCGAGGAGCAGGACTCCCCCGCCGTGCTCGACCCCGGGACGGCCGAGCGGATCGCGGCGGCCGCCCCGGTGACCGCCGAGGTCATGGCCCTGGGGCGGGAACTCGGCCTGACGCCGGACCGGCTCTTCGACAACGGACTCGCCCTGATCCTCGGGCCGCGGGACCGTCCCTGACCGCGTTGCCGCCGGGGTTGGCGATTGACAAATACATTCAGAGCGATCAATATATAGGGATACGCCTTGGGAGCGATCCCATGTTTTCCTATCGGTCAGGAGCTCGACATGTCGCCAGTGCCAAGACCTCAAGGGGCCCTGAGATCCCGGCGGGCCGCGATCGGTGCGGTAGCCGCCGCGGTCGCCCTCGTCGTCGCAAGCAGCCTCTTCTCCATCGTGCTCTCGGCGGGCCCGGCAAACGCCGAGACGCAGGGCACCGGCAGCGGCTTCCTCAGCACCGACGGCAGCCGCATCGTCGACGCCAGCGGCGCCGAGATCCGACTCACCGGCATCAACTGGTTCGGGATGGAGACCGATAACCACACCTTCCACGGGCTGTGGGCGAACGCGCCCGCGACCTGGAAGGGCCAGATCGACCGGATGGCCGACCTCGGCTTCAACACCCTCCGGATTCCGTACACAGGGGACTCGCTGCGCCCGGACGCCGAGGCCAGCAGCGTCAACGCCTATACGAACCCGGACCTGGCGGGCCTGTCCCCCCTGGAGATCCTCGACAAGGTCATCGACTACGCCGGGGACAACGGGATGCGGGTCATCCTCGACCGGCACCGGCCGAGCGCGGCCGGGCAGACCGCGCTCTGGTACACCCCGCAGGTGTCCGAGCAGAGCATCATCGACGACTGGGTGATGCTCGCCGAGCGCTACGCGGGCGACAGCACCGTCGTCGGTGCGGACCTGTTCAACGAGCCGCACGCCGAGGGGACCCTGCCGAACGCGACCGGTTCCTGCTGGGGCTGCGGCGTACTGGCCCGGGACTGGCGGCTCGCGGCCGAGCGGATCGGCAACGCGGTGCTGGCGGCCAACCCGGACTGGCTGATCCTCGTCGAAGGCGTGAGCACCATTCCGGGCGGGCTGTCGAACGGGTGGGACAACGACCCGGCCACCGACACCGAAGGCACCTGGTGGGGCGGCAACCTCAGCGCCGCCGCGCAGTTCCCCGTGCGGTTGAACGTGCCGCACAAGCTGGTCTACTCCGCCCACGACTACGCGCTCTCCGTGTACGACCGGCAGGACTGGTTCGAGGACCCGGACTTCCCGGCGAACCTGCCCGAGGTCTGGGACCACTTCTGGGGCTACCTGGACAAGCAGGACATCGCGCCGGTGCTGGTGGGCGAGTTCGGCTCGACCCTGGCGGACCCCATGGACAAGCAGTGGCTGCAGGCGCTGATGGAGTACATGACCGACAACGGGATGTCGTTCACCTTCTGGGCGTGGAACCCGAACTCCGGCGACACCGGCGGCCTCGTGCAGAACGACTGGTGGACGGTCGAACAGGAGAAGTACGACATCCTGGAACCGCATCTGAACCCGCCGACCGGCGGCGGCTCCAACGGGACCCCGACCTCCACGCCATCGGGCACACCGACCTCAACGCCGACCTCCACGCCTACCACCGGCCCGCCGGGGGCGTGCACGGCGACGTACACGATCACCGGCGGCTGGCCCGGGAACTTCCAGGCCGACGTGAAGGTGACCAACACCGGCACCACGGCCATGAGCAGCTGGAAGACCGCCTGGACCTACGCGGGCGACCAGCAGCTCTTCAACTTCTGGAGCGCCGCGGTCACCCAGTCCGGCCAGGCGGTGACCGCCGTGAACACGAGTTCGAACGGGAGCCTCCAACCTGGACAGAGCGTGACCTTCGGCATCCAGGGCACGGTCTCCGGCACGAACGCCGTGCCGGCACCGATCACCTGCTCCGCCTGATGTCAGCGAGGCGTGCTTCCCGGTTCGGGAGGCACGCCTCGCCGCTATCCGGCTAGCGGCGAGGTGGGGCCGTGCTTTCCCGGAAGGCGATCTTCGGGCGTTCGGAGGAGTACTGGCGCGGGGCCTCGTCGGTCATCGAGGCGAGGAGGAGCTGGAAACCGCGGGTGCCGAGGCCCGCGAAGTCCTGTTCCACTGTGGTGAGCGGCGGGGACCAGAGTTCGGCGAGGGGGTGGTCGTCGAAACCGGCGACGGAGATGTCCTCGGGGACGCGGCGGCCCGCCTCGGTGATGCCGCGCATGACGCCCATGGCGATCTCATCGTTGCCGCAGAACACGGCCGTCACCTCGGGGTCGGCCGCCAGCGCGCGGCCGATTGGAACGCCGCTCAGCGGGTCCCAGGTGGCGTCGTGGATCGCCGGGACCGGGGCGTCGGCCTTCTTGAGCGCCCGCTTCCAGCCGCTGGTGCGGCCGTCGATGCGGCGCGAAGGCGGGACGCGTACATGGTGGACGGTGCGGTGGCCGAGGCCGAGAAGGTACTCGGTGAGTTCCTCTGCCGCCGCCGCTTCGTCCAGGACCGCTTGCGGCACACCGGCTTCCCGAGTGCCGGAGAGGGCCACGACCGGCAGTTCCGTACCGAGCTTGTGGAGTGCGGCGACTCCGGGCGGGTCGAATTTGAGGACCACGACCCCGGCGAGGGTCTGCATCTGGACCGCCGCGACCGCGCGGTCCACTTCGTCCTCGTCGGCGCTCTCGACCACGGTGATCATGACCGTGTAGCCCTCGGCGCGCGCCGCGATCTCGATGCCGCGAATGGTCTCCGCGTACCCGTACCGGGACGTGTTGCCCGCGATGACCGCGATCGTCTGGGACTTGCGGGAGACGAGAACCCGGGCGGCCGCGCTCGGCCGGTAATTGAGTTCCGCGATCGCGGCCTCGACCTGCTCGCGCTTGGCCGGGCTGACTTTCGCGGCGCCGGTGAGCACGCGGGAGACCGTCGGGACCGAGACGCCCGCCAGTTCGGCGACGTCTGAGATCGTCGGGTTGCGCCCCGCCCTGCCCACGGCACTCCTCACTTCACGGCACCGCTCGTGATGCCCGAGATGATCCTGCGCTGCGCGACCACGAACGTGATCAGGAGCGGCAGGCTCATCAGGATGATATAGGCGAAGATGAGGTGCCAGTTCTGGAGATACAGACCCGCGCTCGCCACTTGGTAGAGGTTGAGCGGCAGCGTGTCGAGGCGGCCGCCGATCACGAACAGCGCGTAGAACACGTCGTTCCAGATGTACAGGCAGATCAGGATGGTCGCGGTCGCGAGCACGGGCCGCAGGAGCGGCAGGATCACGCGGATGAACGTGCGCACCGGCCCGGCCCCGTCGACGCGGGCGGCCTCTTCGAGTTCGTGCGGGATGGTGCGCACGAAACCGGTGACGAAGAAGATCACTGTGGACAGGTACATGCCCATGTAGACGCCGATCATGCCGAGCGCGGTCCCGGCGAGGCCGAGCTGGCGCAGCAGGAGCACGATCGTCACGACCGCGGGCGGCAGGACGATCCCGGAGATGCCGAGCGCGTAGATCGCGGCGGTGAGCCTGCCGCCGCGGCGGCCGAGGACCCAGGCGGCCATGGAGCCGAGGATGAGGACGCCGACCACGGCGGGGACCATGACGAGGAGGCTCCCGAAGAAGCCCGCGACCATGCGGCCGTCCTCGAATACCGTGGCGAAGTTCTCGAAGAGCTGCCAGTCGCTCGGCGGGGACAGGTTCGGGTTGAGCGCTTCCGCCTGGTCTTTCGCGGCGGTGGCGATGACGAGCCAGAACGGGACGCCGAGCACGAGGACGGCGGTGAGGATCGCGGCGACCGGCTGGACGGGGAAGCGGCGGCGCGGCTTGCGGCGCCCGGCGACGGCGGGCGCGACCGTGCGGGGTCGTTCGGCGGTGATGGTCACAAGACGTCCTCTCGCTTGCGCAGGTACCGGATCACGGGGAACGCCAGGACGGCGACCAGCAGGAACAGGATCAGGCTCATGGTCGTGGCCTGCGCGAACAGGCCCTGTCCGAAGGTCCGGAAGATGTAGATGTTGAGCAGTTCGGTGGTGCCGCCGGGGCCGCCCTCGGTGGTGGCCTGCACGATGTCGAAGCCGTTCATGGAGCCGAGGAGCGCGGTCGCGACGTTGAACGTCACCGCGGGGGCGAGCAGCGGGAACCTGATGGAGCGGAACATGGTCCAGCGCCCGGCCCCGTCGAGGCGGGCCGCTTCGAGCACGTCTTCGCTGATGGTCTTGAGCCCGGCGAGGTAGATGAGCATCGACAGGCCCATCCACTTCCAGGCGTGGACGATCGCGACGACCACGATGGTCCAGGTGGTGTCGCCGAGCCACGGGATCGAGACGTCGGCGCCGGTGAGCGCCCCGATGATGCCGTTCAGGGCGCCGTCGGGCTTGAGGAGCGCCTGGAAGATGTAGCCGACCGCCAAGGCGGACATGATGACCGGCACGAAGAATGCGACGCGTACGGCGCGGTTGACGCGGGTGTCCTTCTCCAGCAGGAGCGCGAGGCCGAGGCCGAAGGCGTTCTGGAAGACGGCGACGAGCACGGCGTAGACGAGGGTGACCTTGAGGGCGTTGAGGAGCGAGCCGTTGGAGAACAGGGACGTGAAGTTGTCGACCCCGGTGAAGTTGATGGCGCTCTTGAAGCTCGACCAGTCGGTGAAGGCGTAGACGAAGTTGAAGACGGTGGGGACGAGGAAGAACACGACCAGGACCGCGAGCGCCGGGATGAGGAACCACAGTGGATGGTCTTGGCGGCGGGGTCCTGCCTTGCCCCTGGCGAGCATGGTGGTCACGGAGTTCGGCCTTCCTGGTAGCGGCGGTGCTGCGAGTGAGGGGTGAGGGGCGCCGGGGTTTCTTGACCCTGTCCCGGCGCCCCTCGGATTGGGGAACTAGAAGCCTTCGGCGCCTTGGGCTTTGGCGAGTTCGGCGAACTGGGCCTGGGTCGCTTCGGCGACCTCGGCGGGCGTCTTCGTGCCCTGGATCATGTCGGCCAGGTAGATGTACAGGTCCGGGTTGGCGATGGCGAGGGCCTGCATGGAGCCGACCGAGGTGCCGACCGAGTCGCTGACCGCGAGGAGGGCCTCGGGCACGTCCGCCGGGGTCTCGACGCCGGTCTGGAGCGAGACGGTGGACTGGGCGGTCACGAAGTCCGCGTAGCCGTCGCCCATCCAGTAGGACAGGAGCTGGCGGGCGGCCGCCTCGCGCTTCTCGTCACCGGTCTTGAAGGCCACCAGGGCGTTCGACTGGTCCGGGATGAACGTGCCGGTGTTGCCGGACGGCGAGATCGGGAAGAACCCGATCTTCTGGTTCAGCTCCTCGGTGTCGGCGAGCGACTGGAGCTGGCCGAAGAACGAGTTGACCTGCATGACCATCGCGGCGTCGCCCGCGAGGAGCGCGGCACCCTGGTCTTCGAACGTGGCGGTCTTGATGTCCTCGTTGAAGAGTCCTTCTTCGATGAGGCCGTTGTAGGTGTCGATGGCGCCCTGGATCGCCGGGTCGGTGAACTTCTCTTCACCGGAGTTGACGCGGTCCCAGAGGCCGTCGGCGGCGGCGTCGGCGAGCTGGACCTGCACCCACCACTGGGTGCCCCACATGTCGCCGGCCATCTCGTGGAAGGGGGTCACGCCTGCGGTCTTGAGGTCGCGGGCGGTCTGCAGGAAGGAGTCCCAGTCGGTGGGGGTCGCGGTGATGCCGTTGGCCGCGAACACCTCCTTGTTGTAGTAGACGCCTTCGACGGCCGGGGTCGTGATGAGCGCGGCGTAGCGGGTGTCGTCGAGGATGCCGGTGATGTCGCGCAGCTCGGGCTTGTACGCGTCGAGCCACGGGGCGTCGTCGAGCGGCTGGAGGTTCTGGGTGGCGTTGAGCGCCGTCAGCTGGGAGGCCGTGGGCTGCCAGAACGCGAGGTCGGGCTTGTCGCCGGTGGCGACCTTGGTCTGGACGCCCTGCTCGTACGGGTCGGGGATCGTGACGACCTCGACCTCGGCGCCGGTGAGCGCCTCGAAGCCCGCGATGACGCTGTCGGGCACGGTGTTCGAGTTCTGGGCGGCCCAGATGGTGAGGGTGGTGCCGGAGAGGTCGGCGTCCTGGGCGGGCCAGGTGACGGGGCCGTCCGAGCCGGTGTCGGCGCCGGGGTCGGAGCACCCGGCGAGGGTGATGGCGCCTGCGGCGGCGAGCGCCAGCGCGTTGCGGAACCTGTTCTTCATTGCAATCGCTCCTTTGCGAGTGAGGGATCTAGTAGGCGAGTCGCAGGGTTCGGGCGGCGATGTCGGCATCGCCTCCCTGCACGGTGAGGGTGCCGGTGGTCTTGTCCCAGTCGGTCTTCCATTCGGGGAGGTCCACGGGGAACACGGTGGTGACGGTGAGGTCGCGTCCGGCGAGGTGCGGGAAGCGGAGTTCGGTGGCGGCGGTGTCGCCCCGGCGCCAGACGGAGACGAGGTCTTCGCCGTCGCCGCGCAGGCCGAGGGCGACCCACGGTTCGGTCCAGTCGGGGAGCCCGGCGGGCCAGTAGGGGTGGCCGGTGGCGATGGCGGCGCGGAGGGCCTTGGCGGTGGCGACGGCTTCGGTGACCTGGGCGCGTTGGGCTTCGGTCATGCGGTTGAGGTGGCCGGAGACGTAGAAGCGGCCGAGGAGGCCGGTGACGAGGCAGAACGCGACCGCTTCGGCGTCCATCTCGGGCTGGGGGTAGGCCCAGCTGGCGGCCTGTTCGGGGAGGAGGGAGATCGGCGCGGATGCAGCGATCGGCGGGTACTTGGTGAACTCCTGCTGGTCCGATGTGGACTGCATGGCGAGGCGGGAGAGGACGGCGAAGTCCATGCGCATCGCGCCGGAGGAGCAGTTCTCGATGACCAGGCCGGGGTGGCGGTCGAGGACCGAGTCGAGCCAGGCCAGGTGGGCGCGGTTGTGGGCGAGGAGGCCGTCGCCGACGCTGTCGGCGTTCAGGTCCGTGCCCGGGCCGGGGTTGATGTTGTAGTCGAACTTGAAGAAGCCGACGCCGAAATCGGCGACGAGGCGGTCGACGACGCCGTTCAGGTGCGCGACGGCGGCCGGGTGGCGCAGGTCGAGGTGGTAGCGCTCGTGCTCGGTGAGGCGCTGTCCGTGGCGCTGGAGGAACGCCTCATCCGGGAGCTTGTCGGCCATGGGGCTGCGGACGCCGATGACCTCGGGTTCGAGCCAGAGGCCGGGGACCATCCCGGCGTCGCGGATGGCGTCGATGACCTCGCCGAGGCCGCCGGGGAAGCGGGTCGTGGAGGGCTGCCACTCCCCCACGCTGGGCCACCAGTTGCCGCCGTCGTCGTACCAGCCCGCGTCGATGCAGAAGATCTCAGCACCGACCTCGCCGGCGGCCTTGATGAGCGGGAGCAGCTTCTCGGTGGTGGGGTCGCCGTTGAGGGTGTTCATGTAGTCGTTGAAGACCACGGGCATGGCGGTGTTGTCGGGGTGCGGGCGGCGGGCGGCGCGGCGGAAGTCCGTCAGGGCCGCGACGGCTTCGGTGAAGTCGCCGCCGACGGCGACGGTGACCGGGACGCTGGTGAACGACTCGCCGGGCTGGAGGACGTGCGTCCAGGCCGAGTCGGCGTCGGTGGGGCCGGAGAGGGTGAAGTAGCCGCCTTGGAGGTCTTCTCCGAGCTCCCAGCGCCAAGCGCCGTTGTGCTCGATCTGCCAGGCGAAGGCCAGGCCTGCGGTCTCGACGCCCGCGGTCGGGAGGTGGCGGCCGGTCGACCAGGTGCCGTCCGAGGTCACCGCGTGGAAGCCGCGCGGGTCGTGGGTGCTGTGGGCCAGCTCGGTCGACAGGCGCGGGAAGTCGATGCCGCGCAGGGCGGTGCGGGCGAAGCGGCCTTCGCCGAACCAGTCGCTGATGCCGTCGATGCGGTGCCAGTCGGCGAGGTTGTCGTCGTCGATCGTGCCGGGGCGGGTGAAGCCGGAGGACCAGGAGGCGACCGAGCGGAGGACCGCGGTCTCGCCGACGGCGCGGACCTCGACGCGGGAGCGCACGGCCGCTTCGGCTCCGGCGAGGAGTTCGAGGGTGGCGGTGGCTTCGATGCCGGGGGCGGTCTGGCGGATGACCAGGCGGTTCGCGTCGGCCTCGTGGGAGGCGTAGCGCAGGGCCAGGCCGAGCTGGGTGTGGGAGATCCGGTCGGCGGCGGGGGTGTTCCCGGTCTTGGCGGTCGTGATCTCGACGAGGGGCACGGCGTGGACCGGGACGGCGGCACCGGCGCGGGTGAGACCGGTCAGGCGCACCGGCGAGTCGTCGCCCCAGGCGAATCCGAGCTCGAGACGTGCACTGCCCCAAGAGAACTGATCGGTCACGATGCCCCTTTACCGGTGGTCGGCGGCGCGGCCGGGAGTCGGCCGCGGTGTCGTTGACAGACCGAACCGTAACGCATTCCTGAAATCGATTTCAAGTTATGTCTTGAAATCGTTATCAAAGATCGGTACGGTCTACCTGCGATCCAAGGGTCGAAATCCCCGAATCTCAATGAAGAGAGGACCCCCCTGATGTTGAGGAGACTCATGAGCACTGGTGCTGCCGCGGCGGTAGCCGCGACCGCCGTCACCGGGCTGGCCGCACCGGCCACTGCCGCAGAGCCGGACGTCCTCGCCGTGGACTTCTCGGCGCGCACCGGCGACTTCCGCGGCGGCGCGACCGGCACGCTCTACGGCTTCGGCGACGAAGGCGCGCCCACCCAGTCGCTCATCAACGGCGCCCACATCACCAACACGTCCCAGAAGGCGCCCTACGGGACCCAGCACCCGTCGGGCGACGCCATCAAGGTCGAGGACGGCTTCTTCGCCAAGAACGGCGAGGACATGTACATCTACGTGCAGGACTACTACCCCGACTGGCCCTACAACGGCAGCGCGCGGCCCGCCGACACCCGCACCTACAACCAGGCGGACGGCACCTATACCTCGGGCGCCAACGGCGTCTGGGACTTCCTCGAAGTCGTCGAGTTCGTCGCCGAGGCCGTCGCCACCGACTCCGACCGCCCCGAGGACTACGTCTTCATCACCTTCAACGAGCCCGACGGCGGCAACTGGTACCCGAACTGGGGCACCCAGAAGGACCAGTTCCTCGCCGACTGGCAGGCCACGTACGACAAGATCCAGGAGGTCTGGGCCCGCCACGGCCTCGGCCACGCCCGCATCGGCGGCCCCGGCGACACCCGCTGGCAGCCCGAGCGCAGCCGCGACATCCTCGAGTTCGCCAAGGCCAACGGCTCCCTGCCGGACATCTTCATCTGGCACGAGCTCGGCATCAACAACCTCGGGTCGTACCGCCAGAACTTCGCCGACTACCGCGCGCTCGAAGCCGAACTCGGCATCGACCCGATCCCGGTCAACATCACCGAGTACGGGATGCTGCGCGACATGAGCGTCCCCGGCCAGCTCATCCAGTGGTTCACCATGTTCGAGGACACCAAGGTGGACGCCCAGACCGCCTACTGGAACTACGCGGGCAACCTCTCCGACAACACCGCACGCCCGGGCGGCGCGAACGCCGGCTGGTGGATGTTCAAGTGGTACGGCGACCTCGACGGCAGCGAGACCGTGAGCGTCACCCCGCCCACCCCGAACGGCGTCGACACCCTCCAGGGCATCGGCGCGGTCGACGACGCCAACCGCCGGGCCACCGTCCTGTGGGGAGGCACCGACAACGATGTGTCCCTTGACCTCAGCGGGCTCGACCAGTCCGTCTTCGGCACCCAGGTCGACGTGGAGATCCGCGAGAACGCGTTCACCGGCGCCGAAGGCCTCGCCGGTACCCCGCGCGTGATCGCCGCCTACGACGGGATCGCGCTGGACAACGGCGCCCTGCAGCTCGACGTGTCGACCTACGACCGGTACGCCGGCTACCAGCTCGTCATCACCCCCAGCCAGACCCGCGACGTCGAGGCCGACGCGGCCGCGCAGCCGTGGCAGGCCTCGATCGAGGCCGAGAACATGGCCCTCACCGCCGCCACGGTGTATACCCAGAACCCGCAGGCCAGCGGCGGCTGGCAGTTCCTCGCTTCCGGCGGCAAGGACGTCGGCTCGTTCAACCAGGTCGGCTCCCGTGCTGAATGGACGGTGACGGCCCCGCACACCGGGACCTACCGGCTCCAGGTGATCGGCGGCGCCCCCGGCGTCCCGGGCAGGCACGCGCTGTTCGTGGACAACACCTCGGCAGGCACCGTGCAGTACGCGGCCGACCTGGCGCTCAACGCCAACAGCAAGTGGAAGTACCGCGGCAGCGCCGAGGTCCTGGTGGACCTCACCGCGGGCAGCCACACGCTGTCTATCCGCTCCAGCGCCGACGGGACAACGCTCCTCCCGAACTCCGACATCACCCTCGACAAGGTCTCACTGACCTCTGTGGAGGAAGGCGAGCCGACCCTGTACCCGGCCTCCGGCTTCCGCCTCGAGAACGGTGCTTCGCTGAAGTGGACCGGCAACTGCAAGGGCGGCGCCTCGCTGACAGGCGACGACCGCGCCGACCTGTACGCCACGGCGATCGAGACCGGCTACTACGACGTGCAGATCGACTGGTCCTCCACCAAGGCCTCCTCGGTCCAGGTGGCGGTCAACGGCACTGCCGTGGCTACCGTGGATGCCGGTGCCGCCGGGAAGTGGCGCTCCACCGCCACGCTCCACCTCAACGAGGGCATCAACGAGATCGAGCTGCGCTCCCCCAACGGGGCGGTCGTCCAGTCGCTCACCACGATCCGCGACCGGGGCGCCGACGCCGCGGCCGTATCCGTTGAGGCCGAGGACATGACGATGCACGGCCAGGCCTCGGTGACGACCCTCGCCGCCAGCACCGGCACGAACGCCTCGGGCAGCTCCTTCGCGGGCTGGATCGGCAACGGCGCCGCCAACACGGTCGAGATCGCCCGCGACGGCTTCGCCGCTGCCGGGAACTACGACCTCACCGTCTACTACGCCAACGCCGAGACCTCCGGCCAGCACGACTACAACCCGCAGGTGGTCGACCGCCTGCTCGTGGTCCAGGAGGGCAGCACGGAGGTGGGACACGGGTACTTCCGCTACACCTACTCGTGGAACAGCTTCTCCCAGCGCACCATCCCGGTGACGCTGTCCACTGCGGACCAGACGCTGCAGCTGGGCAACCCGGGCGCCTGGGCGCCGGACATCGACCGGGTCGTCATCTCTCCGCGCCTGATCGGCACGCCGACGACCGCCGCCCGGTAGTCGGGTAAGAGTGAAGGCCCTGTGCGCGAACCGCACAGGGCCTTCCTACTGCTCAGGGTCTAGACCCAGGACTCGTACCAGCCGCTGTGCGTCCAGCCGTTCGGTCCGTCCCAACCCAGCGCCCACTGGATCTTGCTGCCGTCTTCGAAGTTCTTGTTGCAGGAGCCCCAGCCTTTGGCCTGGCCGAGCGTGTTCAGACAGGTGCCCGAACGCGAGCTGCCGGTGTCGCGCCACGTCAGCGAGACGGCGTAGCCGTCGGCCGAGTTGTCCTTGATCCACAGCACGTCGCCGTAGGACTGCACGCAGCCGTCGACCTTCGCGAAGTCGAGGCAGTCCTTGACGTACCGGTCCGACCAGTCGACGTCGACCGCCCGGTCGGACTCCGAGGCCGCGGCGGGCGATCCGATCATCAAGGCGATGCCCACGGACGCGATCAGCGCCGACAGGATCGTTGCAATGCGATTGCGCATGCCGAGTTCCCTTCAAGGTCAGTGCCCGCGTGTGCGCGGGCAGCATCGGTCAGCGGCACACCCGTTGTGCCCCAAGGCTTTCGGGTGTCCGTGTTCCCTGATAAGGACTGCGGTGGGAGGCGGAGAGGTTGCTTGAAACCAAAAGGAATTTTGACTGCTTTGTACGCGGCAGGGCCCCGCACGCGGCGCGTGCGGGGCCCTGCCGGCCTCGGGTCTACATGGCTCCGGTGGTGTAGAGGATGGTGCCGACGACGGTCATCAGGAGCGCCGAACCCGGGTGCATCCAGATGGAGGCGCGGATGTCGTGCTTGCCCCAGACGAACCAGATGCCCGGGAGCAGGAACAGGATCTTCGACGGGACGGTCCAGATCGCCCAGAAGTGGTAGATCGAGAACAGGACCGTGTTGAACAGCGGGGCCCAGCGGCCCAGCTGCGGGAGCCTGGGGAGCAGGAACCCGCGGAAGTAGTACTCCTCGATCAGCGGCAGCAGGAACCCGGTGAAGGGGCCGCAGATCAGCAGCGTGACGATCACAGACTTCAACTCGTAGGCGTCCAGGTAGGAGGTGCCAGAGCCGCCGGAGCCCTCGAAGGTCACCCAGGAGAAGAAGTTGTCGTACATGAACACGTCGAGCGGGGCGAGCGAGAGCGACACGACGGTCATGTAGAGCATGAAGCCGATGCCGATCAGGGTGATCTTGCCGCGCTTGAACGGCTTGTCCCGGTAGTGGACGACGCCGCCGCGCATCGTGTACTTCCCGGTCTGCTTCTTGCCCAGCCAGAACAGGCCGAACCAGAGCGGGAAGAGCACGACGGCCAGGGCGATGGTCCAGGCGGCGAAGATCGGGGCGCCGATGGCGCGGCTGATCGGGGCTCCGACGAGCCCGTACACGGCCACGATCAGGAGGCCGGGGACGAGGTGCAGGGCGATGGACAGGGGGACCGAGTGGCGGTCGGCGAGCAGTTTCGCGACGAACCCCTTGGCCGGGGCGGTGGTTGCTTCCGCAGTGGCGGTGGGCATGTGCTTGTTCTCCATGTCGTAGAGCTTCGCCGGGCGCGCTTGCACCGGACTGTCGTGCCGCTGTCGCGGGACACAGGGGGCTGACAGGCGGCGCGGGGCGCGCACGGATATCCCTTCCACTGTGCGAAAGCGAGGGAGACATGGGCAATGCCGAAGTACTGAATGGCGCTTCAGTACCGGTGAATTCCCAGTTGGGAAGGGCACCGGTTCAGTCAGGCTGAATGATCGTTACGCAGTTCGCTTATGCCGCTTAAGGGTTGAGGAGCCGGTGGGCGCGGCCGAGCATCGCGGGGTCGACCATCTGGCCGTCAGGAAGCGTTGCGACACCGCCCTGTTCCAGCGCTTCGATGACCGCGCGGGCCCAGGCGCGTTCCTCCTCGGAAGGCGCGAAAACCGACCTGATGACGGGGATCTGCTTGGGGTGCACCGCGACCCGGCCGCGCAGGCCGAGGGCCCGGCCGCGCTCGGTGTCGGCGCGGAGGCCGTCGAGGTCCTGGATCGCGGGGTAGGCCGAGAGCATCGGGGCGGCGAGCCCGGCCGAGCGGGCGGCGACGAGCAGGCGCATCCGCGTGTGGTCGCGCACGAGGTCGTCGCTGCTGCCGAGGTCGCTCGCGAGGTCGGCCTCGCCGAGGGCGATCTCCTGGACGGCCGGGTGCGCGGCGATCGCGGCGGCCGCTTCGAGGCCGCGTGCCGACTCGATGAGCGCGGTCAGCGGGAGCCCGTCGGCGAGGTAGGCGATCGCGTCGAGCTTGCGGGCCTCGTCCACTTTGGGGATACGGAGGCCGACGCGGGCGCCCGTCGCGCGGATCGCCCGGATCTCATGGGCCGCACCGGGGTTCACGCGCACTTGGATCTCGACGGCTGGCGGCGAGGCGAGCCAGGAGACGACGTTCTGGAGCGCCCTGCCTTTCGAGCGGTCGGCGACGGCGTCCTCGAGGTCGAGGATCACGACGTCCGCACCTGAGGCGGCGGCCTTGTCGAACCGGTCGGGCCGGTCCCCGGGTACATAGAGGGCGGTGAGGGGGTTCATACGATCCCTTTCTGGCGCAGCAGGTCCAGCTGCTCGCGGGTGACGCCGGCCTCGGCGAGCACGGCGTCGGTGTCCTGGCCGTGGCGGCGGCCGGGCCAGCGGACCGCGCCGGGGGTGGCGGAGAGGCGGAAGAGCACGTTCTGCATCTTCACGGGGCCGAGGTCCTCGTCGTCGACCTCGAGGACGGTGCCGATGGCCCGGTACTGGGGGTCGGCGAGGACGCCGCGCACGTCGTAGACGGGGGCGACGGCCGCCTGAGCTTCCTCGAAGGCGGCGATGACCTCTTTGGTCGGGCGGGCGCCGATCCAGGTGGCGACGGCGGCGTCGAGTTCGTCGGCGTGCTCGGCGCGGGTGTGCCCGGACGCGAACCAGGGTTCGGTCGTGAGGTCGGCGCGGCCGACGAGGCGCAGGACGCGTTCGGCGATGGACTGGGAGCTGGTGGCGGGGGGGGGGCAAGCCCCCCCCCCCGGGGGGTGGGCGGTGCGGGGGGGGGTGGTTGCCTCGCGGGTCCCCCCTTTGGGGCGGAGGGGTGCCGGGTATTTTTTGGACGGTGGTCCGTCCTCCC
>NZ_JBVJHZ010000034.1:0-63310 GCF_055586545.1 Glycomyces sp. NPDC050141
GTACCAACCAAGCATCACCGAAACCTTGTCCAGTGACCTCGATCAGCCCGCACGCTGACCATCCAAACACCCTGTTGAGTTCTCAAACAACACGCCAACCCAAGTCGATCCACATTAGGGATTCGGCCTCAGCCGGAGCAACCCGAACAACATTACTAGTCTCGAACCGCGATGTCTAACTGGGGGTCATTGACCCTCGTCACACGCAATTGAGCCTCTATGAAGCCTCAGGTGATCCCCGCGTCTCGATCCGGACCGCGCCATAACTCTGAGAGCTTGTCGCGTGTCTCCGTGATCTCCGGACCGGCTTCGTTTTCCTCGGCCGTTCCGTTCCCCCGCGGGCAAAGACAAATATACACACCCCCGAAGGGGCCGAAACCAGGGGGGTCGCCTTCCGTTCAACGATACGCTTGACCAGCGAAGACATCAAGAGCTTCCGGAAAGACGGCCGCCGGGCCCCAGGTCCGACCGCCGTCGCGGAATGTCTTTTGCTCGCACTGGCGGCTGTTAGCCTGCGAGCGAAGGACTTCCGATCAGAGGAGAAGGCATGTCAGCCACTCGCAATGCACGCACCCGTTGGACCGGCGATCTCCAAGACGGCAACGGCGTCACCAGCTTCGTGTCCTCCGGACTCCCGGACACGCCGGTGACGTGGGCCGCCCGCACGCACAACCCTGAGGGCAAGACCAGCCCTGAGGAGCTCATCGCCGCGGCGCACACTTCTTGCTTCTCTATGGCGTTCTCTGGCGCCCTGGCGAAGGCCGGGTACACCGCGGACGAGATCGTCACCGAAGCAGGCGTCACCTTCAAGCCGGGCACCGGCATCACCGACATCGTGCTGACGGTCAACGCCGTCATCCCTGGAATCGACAACGACGAGTTCCAGAAGATCGCGCACGGCGCCAAGGAGAACTGCCCGGTGAGCCAGGCGCTGAAGGCGGTCCCGATTTCGCTTGAGGCGACGCTGGGTTAGGGTCGTCACAAACGCCTGAAAATTTCATATTCACGCACAGTGTGCGCGAAAGCATCGGGTGCACCATCCGTGGCTGAAACGTCACGGAGCCGAGCACAGGCGGTACCGCCTGTCGGGCGGCACGGTGGTCGTTGGTTTCGCGCACTTGTTTGTAACCAGGCCTGCCTGCCCAGTTGCAAACCGACATCGCAAAGGAGGGGGTCTCGTGACTGCTCCTGAAAACACCGGTAGGCGCTTCCACGCCTACACCATTCGCCACCTGGACGAACTGCTCCAGCGAGCGCCGCTGACCGAGGATCAGCGGCTTCGGACCAGGGCGGTGGCATCTGTACTGCCGTTCCGGACGAACTCCTATGTCGTAGATGAGCTCATCGACTGGGACGACCCGTTCGAGGACCCGATGTTCCGGCTCGTGTTCCCGCAGGAGGACATGCTGCCGGCCGAGGACGTCGACCACATCGCCGAGCTCCTTTCGAAGGGCGCCTCCAAGGAGGAGGTGACCGGCGCTGCGAACCAGATCCGGTTCAAGCTCAATCCGCATCCGGCCGGGCAGCTGGCGCTGAACATCCCCAAGGCCGGGGAGGAGCCGATCCCGGGTCTGCAGCACAAGTACCGGGAAACGGTGCTCTTCTTCCCGCAGCAGGGGCAGACCTGCCACGCGTACTGCACCTACTGCTTCCGCTGGGCGCAGTTCGTGGGCATCGCCGACCTGAAGATGGCGAACAACGACGTCGAGCAGTTGACGGGGTACGTGCGTGACCATCCCGAGGTGAGCAGTGTGCTGCTGACCGGCGGGGACCCGATGATCATGGGCGAGCCGGTGCTGCGGCGGTATATCGAGCCGCTGCTGGAGATGGAGCACGTCGAGTCGGTCCGGATCGGGTCGAAGGCGCTGGCGTACTGGCCGCAGCGGTTCGTGTCGGACCCCGACGCGGACGACACGCTGCGGTTGTTCGAGCGGGTGGTGGCGTCGGGGAAGAACCTCGCGTTCATGGCGCACTTCTCGCACCAGAAGGAGCTGGACTCCGAGATCGTGCGCGAGGCGGTGCGCCGGATTCGTTCGACGGGCGCGGTGATCCGGACGCAGGCGCCGCTGATCAGGACGATCAACGACGACGCGGACCAGTGGGCGGGGATGTGGAGGACCCAGCACAAGCTGGGGATGATCCCGTATTACATGTTCGTCGAGCGTGACACGGGCCCGCAGGACTACTTCTCGGTGCCGCTGGTGCGGGCGTGGGAGATCTTCCGCGACGCGTTCAGCCGGGTGTCGGGGCTGTGCCGGACGGTGCGCGGTCCGTCGATGTCGGCCACGCCGGGCAAGATCGCGGTGGACGGGGTCGTGGAGATCGGCGAGGAGAAGGTGTTCGCGCTGCGGATGCTGCAGGCCAGGAATCCCGACCTGGTGGGGCGTCCGTTCTATGCGAAGTTCGACGAGAACGCGGTGTGGGTCGACGACCTGAAGCCGGCGTTCGCCGACAAGTTCCCGTTCGAGTAGTAGGTATGGGGACAGGGCCGGAGCGGTTTCCGCTCCGGCCCTCTTGTTTGCTGTCAGGCGTTGTGCAGGTCGAACGCGGTGGCGCCCGACCGCTCGACGCCGGGCAGGAGGCGCTGGGCCTCGTCGTAGTCGCCGCTGGTGGCGGTGCGGTAGGCGATCGGTGCGGCGGTGCCGATGGTGGCGATGCGCTCGCGCAGGTCGGCGGCGACGGACTCGAAGCGGTCGGCGTCCATGTTCCAGGCGGAGCTGATCACGACGGGAGGGACGACCTCCATGCCGGTGTAGAACAGCACGCCGTGGTGGAGGGGCCAGAGGAGGGCGTCGATCGGGCCGGATATGCCGCGGTCGGAGAGGCCTTCGGCGCTGGCGCCGGTGGTGGTGACGACCATGGCCCGTTTGCCGGTGAGTTCGCCTGCGCCGTAGGAGCCGTCGGGGTGCAGGTAGCCGAAGCCGCTGGTGAAGACGCGGTCGAACCAGCCTTTGAGGATGGCGGGCATGGAGAACCACCACAGCGGGAACTGGAAGACCACGGCGTCGGCGGCACGGAGGCGTTCCTGTTCGGCGACGATGTCGGCGGCGATGGTGCCGTTGCGGGCGCCTTCGATGGAGGCCTCGTAGAAGCTCGGTTTGCTCGTGCCGAGGTCTTCGTAGTCGGCGACGGCCTTCCAGTTCATGGCGTACAGGTCGCTTTCGGTGACCTGGTGGCCGTGTTCGGTTGCGGCCTTGGCGATCTCGATGCGCAGGGCGGCGTTGAGGGAGGTCGCGGAGGGGTGGGCGGAGACGATGTGAATGTTCATGCGGACCATGGTGCGGGCGTTCCGGAGGGGCTGCCAGACGTCTGTTCGACCTGGGGTCGTTCGACCCTAGGACTGACAGACCTAGGCACTCGCGCGGGATCGCGGCGATACTTGCCGCGGAGGTTTGCGTGATGACACCTGATGCGACAGAGACCCGGACGACCGAGATCCACAAGCTCGAGGACGTCGTGGACCTGGGGAAGTTCCTGCAGGCGCGGCGGGCGCGGGTGAACCCGGGGGACGTCGGGCTGCGGGAGGACGCGCGGCGGCGCGTCCCGGGGCTGCGGCGGGAGGAGCTGGCACTGCTGGCCGGGGTGAGCGTGGACTACTACACGCGCCTGGAGCAGGGGCGGGCGAAGCACCCGTCGGATCAGGTGCTGGACGCGGTCGCGCGGGCGCTGCGGCTGGACGAGACGACCCGGGCGCACATGCACCGCCTGGCGGGGAACTCGCGGCTGAGCCCGCTGCAGGCCAGCGCGGGGGTGCGGCCGTCGCTGCAGACGATGCTGGCGGCGATCGACGCGTTCCCGGCGCTGATCATGAACCACCGGCAGGACGTGTTGGCGTCGAATCGCTTGGCGCAGTTGCTGTACGGCGGGTTCGGGTGGGATCTGGAGGCGGGGCCGAACTTCGTGCGGCTGCTGTTCGACGATGATTCGCGGGCGTACTTCCCTGACTGGGAGGTGGTGTGCTCGTTGGAGACGGTGGCGCAGTTGCGGAAGATGGCGGCGCTGTTCCCGGACGACAAGGAGATGACGGGGCTGATCGGCGAGTTGTCGGTGCGGCACCGGTTCTTCGCGGAGTTGTGGGCGCAGGCGGAGGTGCGGGACTGCAATATCGGGACGGTGCGGTTCGAGCATCCGATGGTGGGGGCGTTGGAGCTGTACAAGGAGCAGTTCCGGGTGGCGGACGGTTCGGGGCAGATGCTGGTGGCGTTGACGGCTGCGCCGGGGACTGATGATTACGAGAAGCTGGCGCTGCTGGGGGCGGACCGGTAGTGCCGGTCCGCCCTCGGCTGCGGGTTAGTTGACCGTGAGCTGTTCGATGACGCTGATCCAGTCGGCGGTGCCTCGGCCGGTGGCGGCGAGTTCGTCGAGGTGCTTTTTGAGCGGTTCGAGGAAGTCGGCGCGGATGCCCTGTTCGCGGCTGGCGGTGATGAGCGAGGTGACGGCGGCGCGGGTGAAGTCGACGTTCTGGCCGGGGGCGGGGTCGTACTGGCGGTCGTCGATGACGGCGGCGTAGCTCTGGGCGAGTGGGAGGACGGCGCCGAGCCAGGCGATGGTGTCTTCGGCGGTCTGGCTGGGGGCGACGTCGACGGTGCGCATCATGGCGGCGGCTTGGAGGACGCCGCTGAACATCTGGTACATGGCGGTGAGGAGTGCCATGTCCTTGAGTTCGGCGATGCCGGGGTCGGTGCCTTCGTATTCGGCGGTGCCGAGGGTTTCGAGGGCGGGTTTGGCGATGGCGTAGGCGTTCTCGTCTCCGGAGTAGAGGAGGCGGGAGCCGGGCTGGCCGATCATCTGGGGGACGGCCATGATGGCGCCGTCGAGATAGGTGATGCCGTTGTCGGCGGCCCAGGCGGCGGTTTCGCGGGATTCGTTGGGTGTGGTGGTGGTGAGGTTGACGAGGATCTTGCCTTTGAGTTCGGTGGCGACCGGTTCGAGGTTCTGGTGGATGCTGGCGTGGTCGAGGAGGACGGCGATGACGACGTCGCTGGCCTGGACGGCTTGGGTGATGGTGGTTGCGGCTTTTGCTCCGGCTTTGACGTGCGGTTCGGTTTTGGCGGTGGTGCGGTTCCAGACGGTGGTGTCGTGGCCGGTCTCGCGGAGGCGTGCGGCGATGGCGGAGCCCATTTCGCCGAGGCCGAGGATGGTGATGTTGCCCTTGCCCATGGTGGTTCCTTTGCGTTGGGTGCGTTAACGGATGGTGAGCTGGTCGATGATGCGGGGCCAGTCGCTGTCGCCTCGGCCGGTGGCGGTGAGGTCGTCGAGGAGCTGCCGGTGGGGTTCGAGGAGGTCGGCGCGGATGCCTTGTTCGCGGCTGGCGGTGATGAGCGAGGCGATGCCGAAGCGGTCGAAGTCGACGCTCTGGCCGCCGGTGTCGTAGGTGCCGCCGTCGATGATCGCGGCGAGGCCTTTGCCGTGCGGGAGCATGGCGGTGAGCCAGGCCTCGGTTTCGGCGGCGGTGTCGGCGGCGCTGGTGCCGACGGTGCGCATCATGGCGATGGCCTGGAGGTAGCCGAGGAACATGAGGTCCATGGCGGAGAGCAGGGCCATGTCCTTGAGCGAGGCGAGGCCGGGGTCCTCCCCCGTGTACTCGGCGGCGCCGAGGGTTTCGAGGACGGGCTCGGCGGTGCTGTAGGCGTGCTGGTCTCCTGAGTAGAGGAGGCGGGCGTCGGGCTGGCCGATCATCTGCGGGACGGCCATGATCGCGCCGTCGAGGTAGGTGATGCCGTTGGCGCTGGCCCAGGCGGCGGTTTCGCGGGCTTCGTTGGGTGTGGTGGTGACGAGGTTGACGACGGTCCTGCCTTTGAGTTCGGCGGCGACGGGGTCGAGGTGTTCGCGGACGCTGGCGTGGTCGAGGAGGACGACCAGGACGGTGTCGCTCGCCTGGACGGCTTCGGCGACGGTGGCTGCGGCTTTCGATCCGGCTTCGACGTGCGGTTCGGTCTTGGCGGCGGTCCGGTTCCAGACGGTGGTGGTGTGGCCGGTCTCGCGGAGCCGGGCGGCGATGGCCGAGCCCATGGCGCCGAGGCCGAGGACGGTGGTGGCGGGCTTCGTCATGGTGTTGCCTCTCAACGGGTTCGGGGCCGGGCGGTGCCGCCCGGCCCGGGCTGGGTTACTCGGCCTGGCTGAAGATCTGGTGGACGGGGACGGGCCGTCCTGCCTTCTCGCTGGCGTCGAGCGCGCGCTGGTAGTACTGCTGGATCGTCTTGGTGATCTCGGCGTCGACGCCGGCTTCGTCGCTGGCGTCGATGACGTGCTGGGCCCCGGCGTGCATCATCTTGAAGTTCGCGACGTCGCCCCAGCCGCCCTGCTTGACCGCTTCGGCGAAGTACAGCGCGAAGTCGTGCTGGCTCTGCGGCTCGTTCCCTCGCAGGGCGAGGAAGCGGTCGATGTCGCCGCCGGAGCGCTGGATCATGGCCAGCGCCTGCTCCAGGGAGATCAGGAACGCGTGGAACATCGCGAGGTTGGCCTGGTAGTAGAGCTGGGCGACGCCGTAGTCCTCGCCGAGGTACTCGGTGGGGGTGAGGATCTCGAGGAGTTCCCGGAGTTCCTTGTGGAGGGCGGCGGGGCCGCTGACGTACATGCGGGAGACGGGGTGCTTGATGTCGTCGCTCTGGGTCATGTACGCGCCGGTGAGGAAGCGGCCGCCCCGGTCGAGGACCCAGCCGGCGCCTTTGGAGGTGTTGGCCGGGGAGTCGGAGGACAGGTTGACGACGGTCTTGCCGTTGAGGTCGGCTCCTTCCAGGACGCCGTACATGGCGTCGTAGTGGATGAGCGAGAGCAGGATCGTGTCGCTGGCGGCGACGGCTTGGGTGGAGGTCGCGGCGGCTTTGGCGCCGAGGGCGACGAACTCTTCGGTCTTGCCGGGGCTGCGGTTCCAGACGGTGACGTCGACGCCCGCGTCGAGGAGGATGCGGACGGTGGCGCGGCCCATCGGGCCGAGGCCGAGAACGGAGACGGAGTACTTGGCAGTCATGTTGTGCCCCTTGGGAAGTGGTGGTTTCTTGCTTGCTTCGACGGGGTCTATCGTCGGTCGGCCGGGGTAGGCTTCGCAAGACCGCACTTCCAGGTGGGGTTACTTACCGAGACGTTCGAAATATGGTCGGGAGGGCCGCGGTGCAGGCGACGAGTGACGCAGATCAAACGTGCGGAATGTCGATCGCGATCGATGTCGTGGGCGGCAAATGGAAGATGCACCTGATGTGGGTGCTGGCCGAGGGGCCGGTGCGGTTCGGGCAGATCCGGCGCAAGCTCGACGGGGTGAGCGAGAAGGTGCTCGCGGAGAACCTGCGGCAGCTGGAGGCGCACGGGATCGTGCACCGGGAGCTGTACGCGGAGGTGCCGCCGCGCGTGGAGTACTCGCTGACGCCGCTGGGCGAGCAGTTGAACCGGGCGCTGGCGCCGCTCGAGGTGTGGGGCGACGCGAACCGGGACGCGCTGGCGCCGCGGCTCGCGGAGTCGCGGGCGTAGCGGAGCCGCGGGCGTAGTGCTGTGCGGGAATCCCCGGCGTTCCGGGGATTCCCCCTTTAGATCGGCGGGGCCTCGCGGCGGCGGTACTCGGTGCCGCCGAGGTCGCGTTCGAGGAGCAGTTCGTCGATGAGGTCGCGGCGCAGCTGCAGCGGGTCGTCGAACTCGGCGGCGAGCGGTTCGTTGATCTCGCGCTCGGTGTAGGCGCGGCCGAACTCGAAGTGACGTGATGCGAGGTCGCGCAGGAGCGCGACGCGGGTGCGGCGGTTGACCGGCCGGGCGGTGATGCGGCCGTTCGAGTAGAGGTGGGCCACTTCGGGACTCACGCCGGGCGGCGCGTCGGGCCGGGATTCGCGGGCGGCCGCGGCGGCGGCTTTGAAGGCGTCGGGTGCGGCGCGGACCTTGCCGTCCTCCCGGGTGACGAGGCCGGATTCGAAGAGGCGGTGGAGGGCCTTCTCGGCGCGCGGGTGGCGCTCGCGCAGTTCGGTGACGCTTGCGCCCGAGTCGGTCAGGACGATGTCGGCGAAGACGCGGAGGCGTTCAGGGTCGGCCAGGGCTTTGACGATCAGATGGCTTGGCTCCATTGGGACAGCCTTCTACCGACCGCCCTGGGCGTCAAAGGGTTTAGCCCAGGCTGCGCAGGTACGCCAGGTCGATGCCCTCGAGGGAGTCGAGGCGCTTGACCTCGAGGTCGGCCGGGAGGTCGACGTCGTTGGGGATCGCGAGGGTGACCGCACCGGCGGCGAGCGCGGAGCCGACACCGGAGACGGAGTCCTCCAGGACGACGCAGCGTTCGATGTCGACGCCGAGCTTGTCGGCGGCGGTCAGGTACGGGACCGGGTCGGGCTTGGGCCGCTCGACCTCGTCGCCGCAGACGGTGAGGTCGAAGTTCTCGGGGCCGACGAGGCCGATGATGATGTCGGCGAGTTCGCGCGGGGTCGAGGTGACCAGGGCGGTCGGGATGCCCGCGGCGCGGCATTCGAGGAGGAGTTCGCGGGCGCCGGGCTTCCAGTCGACGCCTTGGGCGAAGAGCTCCTTCATGCGGGTGCGCAGCCAGGTCTGGCGGTGCGGGGCCTCGGTGAGGGGGATGCCGAGGCTTTCCAGGAGCATGACGACCGAGGCGTCCTCGTTGGTGCCGACCATGCGGGAGCGGACCTCGGGGTCGAGGGCGCCGCCGAGGAGGGCGGCGAGTTCCTCGATGCCGGTGTCCCAGACGATCTCGCTGTCGACGAGCGTGCCGTCCATGTCGAAGAGCACGGCTTGCGGGAACGCGGCTTCCGTTCGGTCAGTCACGGGGTCAACAGTACGGGCGCGACGCGTGGGGCGGCCCGGTTCGAGGCCCGGCCGCGAGGCGGCTCACACACCCCCTAGGCGAGGCCCGCGCGGTGGTGGCGGCGGCACAGGACCGTGTAGGAGTCCATGTCGCCGACTTCGACGAGGTCGCCGGAGAAGACCATGACGCCGTCGCGGAGGCGGGCGTTGTGGGTGCCGCGCTCGCCGCACCAGCAGTTGACGCGCACGGGCAGCTCCTCGACGCGGTCGGCGAGCTCGATGAGCCGCTGCGTGGCCGGGAAGAGGCGGCCCAGGAAGTCTGTTTTCAACCCGAACGCGTAGACGTCGAGTTCGAGGCCGTCGACGGCGTCGGCGAGGTGGTTGATCTGCTTCGGCGCTTCGAGGAACTGGACCTCGTCGACGATCACGTACGGGGGCCGGGTCGCGGCGAGGTCGTCGTAGATGTCGAACCCGGGCTTGACCTCGCGGGCCTCGTGGCTGAGGCCGATGCGGCTGGAGACGACGCCTTCGCCGCCGCGGTCCATGGAGGTGTAGACGACGCCCTTGCCGCCGAGGGAGTGGTGGTACTGGAGCGCGAGGGTGGACTTGCCTGCGTCCATGACTCCGAGGTAGGCGACGAGTTCGTGCGACATGGCCCTATCGTGCCTAACCGGCGGCAGAGCGTTTGCATCGGCACTCGGCGCGGTGCCCGGCACCCCATTGGTGCCGGGCACTCGCGTTCGCTATTTGGCGTTGAAGTAGCTCGCCTCGGGGTGGTGCAGGACGATCGCGTCGGTCGACTGCTCCGGGTGGAGCTGGTCCCCTTCGGACAGTTCGACGCCGATGCGTTCGGCGCCGAGGAGTTCCACGAGGGTCGCGCGGTCGGCGAGCTCGGGGCAGGCCGGGTAGCCGAACGAGTAGCGGCAGCCGCGGAAGTCCACGTCGAAGTAGCCCTTGACGTCGCTCGGGTCGGCGTCGGCGACGGTGCCGCCCGAGGGCAGCACCCATTCGCGGCGCATGCGCCGGTGCCAGTACTCGGCCAGCGACTCCGTCAGCTGCACGGTCAGGCCGTGCACCTCGAGGTAGTCGCGGTACGCGTTGGCCTGGAACAGCTCGTTCGTGTACTCGGAGACCTTGGAGCCCAAGGTGACCAGCTGCATGCCGAGCACATCGAGCTGCTCGCCGTCCTTGTTGCGGAAGAAGTCCGCCAGGCACAGGCGCCGGCCCTGGCGCTGGCGCGGGAACGTGAACCGGGCCCGCTCGGAGTGGCCGTTCTCGTCGAGGACGACGAGCGTGTTCCCCTCGGCGTACGCCGGGAAGTACGCGTAGACCACCTTCGCCTCGAGCACGTTGTCCGTGGCGAGCCGGTCGAGCCAGTAGCGCAGGCGCGGGCGGCCCTCGGTCTCGACCAGCTCCTCGTAGGAGGGGCCGTCGCCGCGGGCGGGCTTGAGGCCCCACTGGCCGAGAAACGTGGCGCGCTCGTCGAGCAGCGCCGCGTACTCGGCGAGCGCGATGCCCTTGACGACCCGGGAGCCGTAGAACGGCGGCACCGGGATCTCGACGTCCGTGGCGACGCTGGAGCGCACCGACGTGTCGTTCAGGTCCGGGAGGGAGTCGGCGACCATCGTGGCCTGCTTGGCGCGGCGTTCGCGGCGCAGGGCGATCTTCGCCTCCTTCTCGGCGTCGACGATGGGCACGCCCGTGCGGCGGGCCGTCATCACCTTGTTCATGAGGTCCAGGCCCTCGAACGCGTCGCGCGCGTAGTGGACCTGGCCGCCCTCGAACATCTCCCGCAGGTCGTCCTCGACGTACGCGCGGGTGAGCGCGGCGCCGCCGAGCAGGACCGGCCAGCGCGTGTGCATCGAGCGGGCCATCATCTCGGCGAGGTTGTCCTTCATGATCACCGTCGACTTGACGAGGAGGCCGCTCATGCCGATGACGTCGGCCTGGTGCTCTTCGGCGGCGTCGAGGATCGCGTTGATCGGCTGCTTGATGCCGAGGTTGACGACCGTGTAGCCGTTGTTGGACAGGATGATGTCGACGAGGTTCTTGCCGATGTCGTGGACGTCGCCGCGGACGGTGGCGAGGACGATAGTGCCCTTGCCTGCGCCGTCGGCCTTGTCCATGTGCGGTTCGAGGTGCGCGACGGCGAACTTCATGGCCTCGGCGGACTGGAGGACGAACGGCAGCTGCATCTGGCCGGAGCCGAAGCGGTCGCCGACGACCTTCATGCCTTCGAGGAGGTTGTCGTTGATGATGTCGAGCGGGCGCTTGCCTTCGGCGAGGGCCTGGTCGAGGTCGGTGTCCATGCCGTTCTTGTCGCCGTCGATGATGCGCTGGGCGAGGCGCTCGTCGAGCGGGAGGGCGGCGAGGGCCTCGGCGCGGGCCTCCTTGGTCCCGGCGAGGCTGACGCCGTCGAAGATCTCGATGAGCTTCTGCAGCGGGTCGTATTCCTCGGCGCGGCGGTCGTAGACCATGTCGAGGGCGACCTGCTTCTGCTCCTCGGGGATCTGCGCCATCGGCAGGATCTTGGAGGAGTGGACGATGGCGCTGGTCATGCCCGCTTCGACGCATTCGTTGAGGAACACGGAGTTGAGGACCTGGCGGGCGGCCGGGTTGAGGCCGAAGGAGATGTTGGAGACGCCGAGGGTGAAGTTGACGCCCGGGTAGAGGCGGGCGATCTCGCGGATGGCCGCGATGGTCTCGATGCCGTCCTTGCGGGTCTCCTCCTGGCCGGTGGAGATGGGGAAGGTGAGGGCGTCGACGAAGATGTCCTGGACCTTCATGCCCCAGGTGCCGGTGAGGTCGTCGATGAGGCGGGCGGCGACGCGGACCTTCCAGTCGCGGTCGCGGGCCTGGCCCTCTTCGTCGATGCAGAGGGCGACGACGCCCGCGCCGTGCTCGGCGACGAGCGGCATCATCCGCTGGTAGCGGGAGTTGGGTCCGTCGCCGTCCTCGAAGTTGACGGAGTTGACGATGCACTTGCCGCCGAGGGAGTCCAGGCCCGCTTCGACCACGTTCGGCTCGGTGGAGTCGAGCATGATCGGGAGGGTGGAGGCGGTGGCGAAGCGGGAGGCGAGGACTCGCATGTCCTCGGCACCGTCGCGGCCGACGTAGTCGACGCAGAGGTCGAGGACGTGGGAGCCGCCGCCGGCCTGCTCGCGGGCGATCTCGACGCAGCGGTCGTAGTCGGCGGCGAGCATGGCGTCGCGGAAGGCCTTGGAGCCGTTGGCGTTCGTGCGCTCGCCGACGTTGAGGATCGAGGCGTCCTGGAGGTAGGGGACGTGGTGGTAGGAGGAGGAGACGCCCGATTCGAGGATCGGCGTGCGTTCCTTGGCCTTCACCACGTTCGCGGCGTCGGGGCCTTCGGGGTCGCCGCCGAGGCGTTCGCGGACGGCCCGGATGTGGTCGGGGGTGGTGCCGCAGCAGCCGCCGACGAGGCCGACGCCGTAGTTCTTGACAAAGTCCTCGTGGGCGTCGGCGAGCTCTTCGGGGGTGAGCGGGTAGAGCGCGCCGTTCGGGCCGAGGGTCGGCAGGCCGGCGTTGGGCATGACCGAGATCGGGACCGGCGAGTGGCGGGTGAGGTAGCGGATGTGCTCGCTCATCTCTGCCGGGCCGGTGGCGCAGTTGAGGCCGATGAGGTCGATGCCGAGGGCGGCGAGGCTGGTCAGGGCCGCGCCGATCTCGCCGCCGACGAGCATGGTGCCGGTCGTCTCGACGGTGACCTGGGCGATGATCGGCACGTTGGTGCCGAGGGCCTGATTGGCGCGTTTGGCGCCGATGACGGCGGCCTTGGCCTGGAGGAGGTCCTGGGCGGTCTCGATGAGGAGCGCGTCGGCGCCGCCTTCGATGAGCCCTTCGGAGCATTCCTGGTAGTGGTCGCGCAGGAGCGCCATCGGCGCGTGGCCGAGGGTGGGCAGGCGGGTGCCGCCGCCCATGGAGCCGAGGACGAAGCGGGGCCACTCGGGGGTGGCGTACTCGTCGGCCTTCTGGCGGGCGAGGCTCGCGGCGGCGCGGGCGAGCTCGCGGGCGCGTTCGACGATCTCGTACTCGACGAGGCCGCCGTAGTTGGCGTTGAAGCTGTTGGTCTCGATGCAGTCGGCCCCGGCGGCCAGGTAGGCGTCGTGGATGCCGAGCACGATGTCGGGCCTGGTGAGGCAGAGGATGTCGGTGAGGCCTTCGAAGCCGTCGTAGTCCTCCATCGTGGGGTCGAAGGTCTGCAGCATCGTGCCCATACCGCCGTCGGCGATCACGACGCGACGTTGCAGGGTTTCGAGGAACAGACTCTTCTCAGACACGGGGTCAAGGGTACTGGGGAGTGCCGGAAAGTGGGAATCGGGTTTCAGCCCTTGAGAGTCGGTGCCTGTGACCGGGGCCCTGGTCAGGGGGTCGTTCCGGGCGTAGGCTCGGCACGTAACGCCCTCTTTTGAGAAGGGACACACATGGACGCTGCGGAAATGGCGCTGTGGACCGAAGTGACCGATCCTGGGAAGCTGCGGGAGATCGTCGGCGACGTGATGCCGCAGGCGGCTACCAAGGAGCGTTTCCGGCTCCACGAGCGCGACCGCGAGTGGCTCGCCGCCTCCCCCTACTGCGTGATCGCGACCTCGGACGCGGACGGGAACTGCGACGCCTCCCCCAAAGGCGACCCGGCCGGGCGGCTCGTGCACGTCCTCGACGACACCACGGTGGCGATCCCCGAGCGGCGCGGCAACAAGCGTGTCGACGGGTATCACAATGTGCTCGCGAATCCCCATGTCGGGCTCTTGTCCCTGATCCCGGGGCGACGGGAGACGCTGCGGATCAACGGCCGGGCGCGGGTCGTCTCGGACGCGCCGTTCTTCGCGGACATGGTCGTGAAGGGCCACAAGCCGATCCTGGCGCTCGTGGTCGAGATCGACACGATCTACTTCCACTGCGGTAAGTCCGCGATGCGCTCGGGGATCTGGAAACCCGAGACGTGGGGCGACACGCTGCCGCCGCACGCGCAGATGGTCAAGGACACGCAGGTCGTCGAGGCCACCTTGGAGCAGCTGGTCGACAAGTACGGCCCGAAGTACGAATCGGAGCTCTACTAGCGCTAGAGCGGGACGGCGCGGGCTGTTTCGCCGAATCGAGCAGCACCTGAATTTTCTTCCCTAATCTGAATTCGCGATATCCGCAGTTCAGGACACCGGAAGACACAGGGGCGCCGATGGCGGCAGCAGTGAGGTACGCGGCGGCCGTACTGGCCGCCTTCTGGTTGGCCCTGTCCGGGACGGCCGCGTTCGCGGTCGAGCCCATCGACCTGGACTCCGGGTCGGTGACCGACCAGGTCGGCGCCGTCGGCGACCGGGGTGCCGAGGTCGACGCCGCTATCGACGAACTCCGGTCCGACGCCGCGATCGGCCTCTATGTGGCCTATGTGGACTCGTTCTCGGGGTACACGCCGCAGGACTGGGCGAACCAGACCGCGGTGCAGAGCGGCTTGGGCGCCAACGACATCCTGCTCGCCATCGCCACGGGCGACCGCCGCTACTCGTGGTCGGTCGAGTCCGGGTTTCCGTTGACCGACGCGCAGCTCAACGAGGTCGCCACCACCGAGATCGAGCCCCGGCTCTCCGCGGACGACTGGGCCGGCGCGGCGATCGCGGCCGCCGACGGGTACCGGGCCGAGGCAGCGGACGGCGCCAGCACCGGGGGCAGCGGCGCGGGGTGGCTGGTGTTCCTGCTCGTCCTCGTAGTGATCGCGGTCGTCGTCTTCCTGATCTGGCGCAAGCGCCGCGCCAAGCAGGGCGCGCCCAGCGGCAAGCAGGTGCAGCGGATGTCGACGCAGGACCTCGACCGGGAGGCCAGCCGCCTCCTCGTCGAAGGCGACGACGCGATCCGCACCAGCGACCAGGACCTCGGGTTCGCCGTCGCCGAGTTCGGGCCCGAGAGCACCGCGAAGTTCGCCGCCGCCCTCGACACCGCCAAAAGCGAACTCGCCGAGGCGTTCCGACTGCGCCAGACCCTCGACGACGACGTGCCCGAGACCGAGGAGCAGCGCCGCGCGCTGCTCACCGGGATCATCGAGCGGCTCACGAAGGCCGACGCCGAGCTCGATCGCGAGGCCGCCGACTTCGACCAGCTGCGCGACCTCGGCCGCCGCGCGCCCGAGGCGATCGAGAAGCTGACGGCCGACACGAAGGGCCTGGCCGGGCGGACCGGGGCCGCGAAGGAGGCGCTGGCGTCGCTCGCGGCCGCCTACCCGGCGTCCGCGTACGACACCGTCGCGAACAACGTGGCCGACGCGGAAGACCGGCTCGCGTTCGCCGACCGGAACCTCACCGAGGCCCGCCAGGCGCTCGACAGCGGCGAGAACGGCCGGGCCGCCGTGGGCGTCCGCGCCGCCGAAGGCGGTCTCGCCCAAGCGAAACAGCTCCTCGATGCAGTGACCGGGCGGCAGACCGAGCTCGCCGAGGCCGCCCAGGGCCTGCCGGGGCTGCTCGCCACGCTGGGCCAGGACGCCGCTGAAGCCGAACGCAAAGCCGAAGGCGCGCCTGAAGGGGACCGGCTGCGGCGCGCGGCCGCCGACGCGCGGGCCGTCGCCGCTGAGGTCGAGGCCGCGAAGGCCGCCGGGCCGGTGGACCCGCTGGACGCCGTGCGCCGCCTCGAACGGGCCCAGGCCGACATCGGCGCCGAACTGCAAGCCGTGCGCGACGAGCAGGAGCAGCGCGAGAGCGCGAAAGCCCAACTGGCGCAGACGATCGCGAACGCCGCAGCCACGAGTGCGGCCGTCGAGGACTACATCAACACCAACCGGGGCGGCGTCGGCACCGAGGCCCGGACCCGGTTGAACGAGGCGAACCAGCAGCTCGACGCCGCACGCGCGCTCGCCGCCACCGATCCCGTGCAGGCCCTGGCGAACGCGCAGCGGGCCGACCAGCTCGCGGCGGCCGCCTCGCGGCTCGCGCAGCAGGACGTGAACGCCTACCGGGGCCAGTCCGGGCCCGGCGGCGGCATGGGCGGCGGGTTCGGCGGCGGCGGGAACGCCGGGGCGATGCTCGGCGGCATCCTCCTCGGCGGGATGCTGGGCGGCTCCGGCGGCGGCCGCGGGGGCGGGTTCGGCGCGCCGAGCCCGTCGCGCAGGCGCGGCCCCTCGCCCGGCTCGTTCGGCGGCGCGGGCCGCAGAGGCGGTGGTGGCCGATTCTGACGACCGCGAGGACACGCGACCACTGCAACCGATCCGAAAGGTATGGGGACCAATGACCCAGAAGCAATCGATCTTCGGCCGTATCGGCCAGCTGCTCAAGGCGAACATCAACGACGCCATCGACTCCGCGGAGGACCCGGAGAAGATGCTCGCCCAGATGGAGCGGGACTACAAGAACAGCATCGCCGACGCCGAGAGCTCCATCGCCGAGACCATCGGCAACCTCCGGATGATGGAGGACGACGCCGCCGCCGACAAGGAGGCCGCCCAGGAGTGGGAGAACAAGGCCCGCAACGCCAGCCGCAAGGCCGACGAACTGCGGGCGGCGGGCAACACCGCCGAGGCCGACAAGTTCGACAGCCTCGTCAAGGTGGCCCTGGGCAAGCAGCTCGAAGCGGAGAAGGAGATCAAGGCCTCCGCTCCGACCATCCAGAGCCAGCAGGAGGTCGTCGAGAAGCTCAAAACCGCGCTCAACCAGATGAAGACCAAGCTCACCGAGCTGCAGTCCAAGCGCAGCAGCCTGGCCGCCCGCGCGAAGACCGCGCAGGCGCAGAAGCAGGTGAACGAGGCGATCGGCTCGGTCGACATCATGGACCCGCTCAGCGAAGTCAACCGCTTCGAGGAGAAGGTCCGCCGCGAGGAGGCCAAGGTCCGGGGCCAGGCCGAGCTGTCGATGTCCTCGCTGGACAAGCAGTTCGAGAGCCTCGACGGGCTCGCCGACGACGCCGAGATCGAGGCGCGCATGGCCGCGCTCAAGAGCGGCAGTTAGCACTCAGGCGACTGTGCGGCCGGGCTCCTCTGCCCGGCCGCTTCGCTGTGCGGCTAGGGCCTGTCGGCCTTCAGTCGCTCGATCGACTCGTCGTCGCAGGTCGCCCAGAACTCCCCCACCACGTCCTCCAGCTGCTCCATCGAGCCCGCGTCGAACAGGTGGTCCTGGTACTTCGTGATGTCGTAGTCGATGGTGCCCATCGTGACCAGGTCGAGCGGCATGATCTCCATGCCCCGGAACTCGTCGATCTCCCCGTACGAGGAGAGGATGCCCGCGCCGTAGGCCTTGAGGCCGTCCCGCTCGCTCATGACCCCGAACTCGAGGGTGAACCAGAAGACGCGGGAGACGAACTCGAGCGCGTCCTCGGAGTGGACGCGGCGGGCCGCCTCGCCCGCGACCCGGTAGAGCGCGGCGAACCGCGGCGAGGCGAGGGCGTTGGCGTGCCCGATGACCTCGTGGATGACGTCAGGTTCGGGCGTGTAGAGCGGCACCGAGTGGTGGCGGATGTACTGGGTCGCGTGGAACTTCCCGTCGGCGAGCACCCCGTAGAACTCGCGCAGCGGCACGAGCCCGGCCGCGGGCAGGTAGCTGAAGCCGGTGAGCGGCGCGAGGGACTCGGAGACCTCGTGGAGCTGCGGGATGTGGTCGGCGGGGAGCTTGAGGCGCTCGGCGCCCTCCAGGTATTCGTGTACGGCCAGGGATTGGTGCTTCACGGCGAGTTCGGCGCTGACCAGCCGCCATATCTCGTGCTCGGTGTCGGTGTAGGCAACCGTCGGCATGGGTTGGCCGGGTTCCCAGTCCAGGGCGAGGGCCGCGATGGCGTTGCGCCGCTCGCGGTACTCGGGGTCGGCGAAGCCCGGGTGGTTCTCACCCAGTTCCACGCTGACCGATCCGTCGGCGTCGGTGTTGACCGGCGCGAAGTACTGTCCTTCTTCGAACATAGGAACAGTCCATCAGGTGGGACGGCACCTGTCAACGCACTGGCGGGAATGGCAAGCGCCGGCCTAGCGGAACCGCAGCTTCTCGGGGGTCTCGGCCGGGGCCGACTTGCCGAGGAACGCGCGTCGCTTGCCGTCGAAGCCGTGGCGGTCGTCGAACATGTCGCGGGCCATCTCGGCCAGCTCGATGGTCTGGTAGTACGACAGCGGCTTGGACTCGGCGCGGCGGCGGGCCTTCGCGGCGAACATGCGCCCGCGCGTGACCGGCTCGTTGTAGCCGATCGCGACCGCGCGCAGCCAGCGCTGGAACTCGTCCCAGTCGCGGGGGCCGACGGCGCCGATGAGGCCGATCTGCTTGGCCTCGGCGGCGGAGACCGGCAGCTTCTCCCCCAGGAGGCGGGCCGCGACCTCCTCGCCGACGCGGTTGGCGACCGACCAGGTGTGCAGCTCGGAGCCGTAGATGCCCATGTCGTAGTAGGGGTTGAGGACGGTGCCGTCGCGGGCGACGGTGACGTCGGCGCAGAGGGCGGCCATGACCCCGCCCGCGCCCGCGTTCGCGGAGAACGCGGCGACGGTGAGCTGGTCGGCCTGGGCGATGGCCAGGCACAGCTCGTCGATGGCGTTGATGTTGTCCCAGGCCTCGGCGGCGGGGTCTTCGGCGGCGTCGATGACGCCGAGGTGGATGCCGTTGGAGAAGGCGTGCTCGGTGCCGGTGACGACGAGGATGCGGGTGTCCTCGATGAGGGCCTTCTCGACCGCGCCGGTGAGGCGGCGGCACTGCTCGGTGTGCATGGCGCCGTTGTAGGAGCGGATGGTGAGGTAGCCGATGTCGCCTTCGCGGCGGTAGACGGATTCGGCGATGGCGTCGGGGGCGGGTTTGAACGGCGCGTTCGTGGCGTCGATGACCATGCTCGCGGGGAGTTTGGGTCCGCGTTTTTTCTCCAGGAGGGCGGCGTAGCCGACCCAGAGGGTGCCGCGGCCGGTGGCGAAGGCGATGGACTCGCAGTCGCGGCCGACGATGGTGCCGGGTTCGGCGCCTGTGTCCTCGGTCGTGGCGGCGGCGTCGAAGAGGCAGTAGGTGCGGCCGTCAAGCACTGCGGGGGCGCCGGGGGCGCCGTCGGCGGCGGCGATGCGGCGGGCGAGCTCGGTCGCAGGCGCGCGCCAGTCGAGCGCGAAGGCGTCGCGGCGCAGGAGCGGGAGCTCGCCGGTGCCCGGGACGGGCAGGGGCAGGTCGGCGGCGGGGACGGGCCGCTCGCCGTTCTTGACCTTGCGGACGACGGTGGCGACGCACTCCATGGCGGCGTCGGCGACGCGGCTGTTGTAGAGCGACGATTTTGTGATGCCCGCGGGGACGTCGAATGTGGAGCAGGCCCAGACGGGCCCGGCGTCCATCTCCTCGACCGCCGAGAGCGCGGTGACGCCCCAGCGGGGGCCCTGGCCGAGCAGGGTGTGGTCGAGCGAGGACGGACCGCGGTCGCCCACCGGTCCGGGGTGGACGATCACGGTGGTCCAGCGCTTCCAGACCGCTTCGGGCACACGGTGCTTGAGGAACGGGCACAGGATGAGGTCGGGGTCGATCCGCTCGACCGCGCGGGTCAGCGATTCGGGGGCGCTGTGGGCCGGGGCGAGTTCCACGCCGACCTCGTGCCCCTGTTCGCGCAGGGTGCACCACACGCGCTGGGTGAGTCCGTTGAACCCGGACGCCAGCAGCAGGATCTTCAATTCGACTCCAGGAGGATGGGGAGTCGGCCACGCTCAACTGTGAGCGTACCGATACTCGGCATTTCGCACAATCAGCGCGTGCAGTCTATGCCGAGCAGTCCTCGCATCGTGTCGCGGGCGAGGTCCGGTGCGGACGGGTCTTCGCCACCGTTCGTGAGGGTCTCATTCGCCCAGGTGTCGACGGCCGCAAGGGCTCCGGCGGTGTCGAGGTCGTCGGCGAGGCGCTCGCGGACGGCCTTGAGCATCGCCCCGGCGGGGGCGGCGAGCTCGCGGGCGACGGCCTCGCGCCAGCGCCCCAGGCGCAGTTCGGCTTCGGCGAGTTTCGCGGCGCTCCACTGCCGGTCGGAGCGGTAGTGGTCGGTGAGGAGGGCGAGGCGGACGGCGGCGGGGTCGACGCCTTCGGCGCGGAGCTTGGAGACGAACACGAGGTTGCCCAGGGACTTCGACATCTTCTCGCCGTCGAGGCCGATCATGCCGGTGTGGACGTAGGCGCGCGCGAACGGGCCCGTGCCGGTGAGGGATTCGGCGTGGGCGGCGGAGAACTCGTGGTGGGGGTAGATGAGGTCGTTGCCGCCGCCTTGGACGTCGATGGTCTCGCCGAGGTGGTCGAGGGCGATGCAGGCGCATTCGATGTGCCAGCCGGGGCGGCCGGGGCCGACGGGCGAGTCCCAGGAGGGCTCGCCGTCGCGGGGGGCGTTCCACAGGACGGCGTCGAGCGGGTCGCGCTTGCCTTCGCGTTCGGGGTCGCCGCCGCGCTCGCGGGCGTAGCGGAGCATGGTGTCGCGGTCGTAGTTGGATTCGCCGCCGAACGCGGGGTGGGCCTCGACGGCGTAGTAGACGTCACCGGATTCGTGGCGGTAGGCGGCGCCGGTCTCCAGGAGGCGGGCGATGGCGCGGCCGACGGAGGGGATGGACTCGACGGCGCCGATGTAGTGGCGGGGCGGGAGGACCTGGAGGGCCTCCATGTCCTCGCGGTAGAGGGCGGTCTCGCGCAGGCCGAGGACCTGCCAGTCGGTGCCGTCGCGTTCGGCGCGTTCGAAGAGGGGCTCGTCGACGTCGGTGACGTTCTGGGCGTAGTGGACGTCGATGCCCTGGTCGAGCCAGTAGCGGTGCACGAGGTCGAAGGTGATCATCGTCGCGGCGTGGCCGAGGTGGGTGGCGTCGTAGGGGGTGATGCCGCAGACGTACATCGAGGCGCGCTCGGCGCCGGGCTTGACCGTCTCCAGCAGGTCCGCCGAGGCGGTGTCGTGCAGTCGCAGGGCGGGGCCGTGGCCGGGGAGGGCGGGCAGGTGCGGTGCGGTCCAGGAATCCATGCCCGCGATCTTATTTCGAATACCGGCCGGGCGGCCAGTGCCGGTGATTCGCGACCGAGACGCACTTGTTGTCCTTCCAAGCGCACCTGAGGCTTTCATGCGAAGGTTGCTCGATGTAACTTGTGTGGTCATGGAACGCCGACCACTTGGACGCAGCGGCATCGAAGTCTCCTCGCTAGGCCTGGGGACGATGACGTGGACCACCGACGAGGCCGGGCTCGAGGACGCCGCAGCGCAGCTGCAGACGTTCGTGGAGGCCGGCGGCACGCTCGTGGACACCGCCGACGTGTTCGGGCAGGGCGCGGCCGAAGCGGTGATCGGGCAGCTCATGGGCAAGATCGTGGCCCGCTCGGAGCTGCACATCGCGACGAAGGCGGGGGTGCGCACGGACGGGGCGCCGCGCAAGCGGGACACCTCGCGCGGGTGGCTGATGCGGTCGCTCGAAGGGTCGCTGCGGCGGCTCGGGACCGACTACATCGACTTGTGGATTCTGCACGTGTACGACCCGGACACGCCGCTGGAGGAGACCATGTCGGTGCTCGACGCGGCGGTGTCGAGCGGGAAGGTCCGCTATGTGGGCCTGTCGAACCACACCGGGTGGCAGACGGCGCGGGCGTTCGCGTGGCAGTCGGCGTGGCCGGGGCGGACGCCGATCGTGGCGAACCAGGTCGAGTACTCGCTGCTGCAGCGCGGGGTCGAGCGCGAAGTGCTCCCGGCGTGCCTGGCGCTGGAGATGGGCGTGCTCGCGTGGTCGCCGCTGGGGCGCGGGGTCCTGACGGGCAAGTACCGGTTCGGGCGGCCCGCCGATTCGCGGGCAGTCTCGGCGCAGTGGTCGCGGTTCGCCGGGGTGTACCTGGACGAGCGCTCGGCGGGGATCGTCGAGGCGTGCGCGACGGCCGCTGAGGGGCTCGGGGTGAGCCCGCTCGAAGTGGCGCTGGCGTGGGTGCGCGACCAGCCCGGGGTGGCCTCGGCGATCGTGGGCGCGCGGAACGCGACGCAGCTGCGGGCCTCGCTCGCGGCGGAGCAGCTGTTCCTGCCGCCGGAGATCCGGCTCGCACTGGACGACGTGTCGGCGCCGACAGTGGGGTACCCGGAGAGCTACTGAAGGGCGGGCCGTGCGGCCCGCCCTGTGGTTTCCTGTTGCGGCTATTCGCTTCCGCCCATGGAGGCCATCCACTCGTCGATGCGGCGCTCGGCCTCTTTGCGCGGGACGTCCTTCACGCGCGTCATGATCGACCAGCGGCGCCCGAACGGGTCGGCGATCGAGGCGTAGCGGTCGCCGGTGAGGAACACGCTCGGCTCCTCCCTGACCCTGGCACCGGCCTCGACGGCCTTGGCGCACACCGCGTCGCAGTCCTCGACGTAGAGGACCAGGGACGCGGTGATGTGCTCGGGGTCGGGCGCTTCGAGGCCCCACGCCGGGTTCGCGTCGCCCAGCTGCAGGATCGAGTTGCCGATGAGCAGCTCGCAGTGCGCGACGGTGCCGTCCGGCATGTCGTTGCGCATGAGGACCTCCGCACCGAATACTTCCTTGTAGAACTCGACGGCCTTGGCGCCCTCGTTGACGACGATGAACGGCGTGATCGAGTGGTAGCCGTCGGGGATCGGGTTGACTTCGTTCTCACTCATGAGGCCAGTCTCGCCGGGCCCGGCCGGGCGCGCTTGTAAAAAAGCGTCACACCCCGGAGGTAGTTTCAGGGCGTGAACGGAGCTACCGCGCGCGGCGATACCGCCAGCGAAAAGGGCCTGCTGCGACCGCAGGAGGCCGTGAACTTCATCGACCTGCGGCGATACCGCGAGACGGGGCTCCTCGGGCAGTACGTGGAGCGGTACTGGACGGTCCACTGGGACCTGCCTGAGGGCGCCTCGTACGAGTCGGTGGTGATCCCCCACCCGTGCGTGAACCTGAGCTTCATGCCCGTCATCGGGGCGGAGCTGCACGGGCCCGGGGTCGCGGTCTCGCGGCACCCGCTCACTGGCCGCGGCCGGGTGTTCGGGGTGAAGTTCCGGCCCGGCGGGTTCACCGCCTTCACCGGGGTCGAGGGGGCGGCGCTGGCGGACTGGTCGGCGGGCGCTGGGACGGTGTTCGGGCCCGAGGTCGACGAGTTGAACGCGATCGTGATGAGCCGCAACGACATCGAAGCGATCCAGGTGGTCTCGCGGTTCCTCGCCGAGCGCGTGCCCGATCATCCCGACCAGCGGTACGGGCGGGTCCTGGCGGTGGTGCGGGCGATGCTGGAGGACCGTTCGATCACTCGCGTGGACCAGCTCGCGTCCCGGTTCGCCATGTCCCCCAAGACACTCCAGCGGCTCTTCCAGGACTACCTCGGGCTCGGCCCGAAGACCCTCATCCAGCGCTACCGCCTCCACGACGCCGCCGACCGCCTCGCCGAGGACCCGCAGACCGACCTCGCCCGCCTCGCTGCCGAGCTCGGCTGGTCCGACCACGCCCACTTCACCCACGACTTCAAGAACCTCATCGGCTTCCCGCCCTCCGAGTACGCGGCCCAGTGCGCCACGGCAGGAAGGGAACTCGTCCTCGCCCGCCGCTAACTCATTGAGGGACCTAAGGACTCGCTTTGGTCCCTCCATGGGAATGGCGGGGAACGGCGGGCCGCGCAACGCGGCCCGCCGTTCCTTTCCTACAGCTTCCTGCCGAGGAGGTAGCGCCAACCGGGCTGCCATTGGAACGACTCGTCGACAAGGTCTTCGATGCGGGCGCCGCCGAGGAGTACTTGGAGGGCCCAGCGGTTGGCGGAGTGGGCGACGATAACGATCCTCTGGCCGTCGCGTTCGGCCGCGATTTCGTTGAGGAATTCGAGAGTCGCCTCGATGACCTGGCGGTAGCTTTGGCCGCCGGGGAACGGCTGGTCGATGCAGGCGGCGCGGAGCTCGGCAATCTTGCTGACCGGGTGGCCGTTGAGGTCACCGTAGTCGCATTCGCGCAGGCGGCGGTCCTGGTGGACCGGGATGCCGGTGTCGCCGAAGGCGATGCGGGCGGTCTCGACCGCGCGGTGGAGATCGGAGGTGAACACCGCGTCGGGAGCAGGTGCGCGGTGGCGGAGGCCGAGTTCAGCGGCGACCTCGCGGCCACGGGCGGAGAGGCGGCCGGGCAGGTGCCCGGTCGCGATGCCGTTCTCGTTGTCCTCGGTGATCGAGTGGGTTTCGAAGGTGATCGCTACGGCCATAAGGGGTTCGCTTTCATGTCGGGGCGGGCCCGAGTGTAGACCTCGGGCCCGGCCCATTCAGAGGATGGCGCCCGCGTCCATGTGCAGGTGGCGGCCTTGGAAGGAGCCTCGGAGGCGGCGGTCGTGGCTGACCAGGACCACGGTTCCCTCGTACCCTTTCAATGCCTCTTGGAGTTCTTCGGCCAGGACCGGGGACAGGTGGTTGGTCGGCTCGTCGAGGAGCAGCACGTCCACCGGCCTTGTCACCAGCCTCGCGAGTTCGAGGCGGCGGCGCTGGCCGACCGAGAGGGAAGCGACCGGCTTGCCGAAGTCCTCGTGGGCGAACAGGCCCAGGCGGTTGAGCGCTTCGGCGTGTTCCTCAAGGGTGCCGACCCGGCCTTCGGCGAAGGCTCGCAGCACCGACTTCCGGTCCGAGCCGGGGCCCGCGAGTTGACGCAGGTGGCCGATCGCGCCATTGCGTTCGACCGTGCCCTCGTCGGGCTCGAGTTCACCAGCGAGGACCCGCATCAGCGTGGTCTTGCCCGCGCCGTTCGGGCCGGTGATCAGGATGCGCTCGCCTTGCGAGATCGACAGGTCATGGACCTTGAGCCGGTCCCCCACTCGGATGCCTTTGAGCACCAATGCGGGGGCTTCGGTTGCCGCGCCAGTGGTCGCCAGGGCGGACTCGAAGCGCATCGGCTCCGGCGGCTGCGGGACCGGGTTGGCCCTCAGCCGTTCGAGCATCTGCTTCGCGACCTTGATGCGGCTGCCAGCGCCGTGCGTACGGCTCCGCGCGCGGAAAGCACCTGCGCCTGAACCGGGCTTCTCCAGCTTGCGTGGGATCGCCCCCATGCGGTCGACGTTGTGGTCGACGATGCCCTGGTGGCGGTCGAGTTCGCTCTTCCAGACCTCGTAGGCCTCTGCTGCTTGCTGGCGTTGGATCTCCTTAGCGCCCAGGTATCCCGCGTAGCCGTTGCCGTAGCGGCGGGCCTTGCGGTCGGCGACTTCGAGCATGGTCGTGGTGATGGCCTCCAGGAAGGCGCGGTCGTGCGTCACGGCGACGACCATGCCCTTCCATTCGCGCAGTTCTGATTCGAGCCAGGTGACGGCGTTGTCGTCCAGGTCGTTCGACGGTTCGTCGAGGAGCAGCAGGGCGGGTTTCGAGGCGAGGGTCGCAGCGAGCATGAGCCTTGAGCGTTCACCGCCTGAGAGCGTCCCCAGGGGACGGTCACGGTCGAGGCCCGGCAGGCCCAGGGCCGCCAGCGCCCGGTCGACTCGGAGGTCCGCGTCCCAGCCTTCGCGGGCTTCGAAGCGGGCCAATAGCTCCGAGTACTGGTCGCCCGCGGCTTCGTTGCCGTCGGCGATCTGCTGTTCGGCCTCGCGCATGGCCTGCTCGATGTCACGCAGGTCGGCGAGGGCAAGGTCGATCGCGTCGGCGACCGTGTCGTGTCCAGGCAGGTCGAGGCTTTGCGGCAGGTAGCCGATGCCTCCCGGCGAGGCGACAGTGAGGTCGCCGTTGTCGGGTTCCTCGACGGCGGCGAGGAGCCGGAGCAGAGTGGACTTGCCGGAGCCGTTGTCGCCGATGACGCCGAGTCGTTCGCCGGGCCTGACGGTGAAGCTGACGCGGTCGAGGACGAGGTTGTCCGCGTAGCGCTTGGTGACGTCTACAAGGGAGAGTTGTTGGGCATGGCGGAACATATGCGCGCCTCCAGAAAGCAGTCGTTCGGGGAAGGAAGGGAACGGCACGCGCAAGGAGAAGCCCGTTGGCTCAGTGGATTGCGATGCGTGCCTTGGCGGTCTCGCGGAGCTCGGCTCTACGCGGGACCTGGCTGCTTTCTAAAGGAAAATCAACATCGCCACCGATTCTAGCTGCGATCGGGGCGGGGTGTCCAGGAATTGACGGGCCCTAAGCCGGTGAGTGCGCTCACTGGCCTAGGGCCCGTTGGGTTCTATGACTGCGAAATGAACCGGTCCATGACGTCCACGCCGAACTTGAGGCCGTCGAGCGGGACGCGCTCGTCGATGCCGTGGAAGAGCGCGGTGAAGTCGAGGTCGGCGGGGAGCTTCAGGGGCGCGAAGCCGAAGCAGCGGATGCCGAGGGTCGCGAAGGCCTTGGCGTCGGTGCCGCCCGAGAGCATGTACGGGACGGTGCGGGCGCCCGGGTCGGCCTGGCGGATCGCCTCGGCCATCGCGTCCACGAGGACTCCGTCGAAGGAGGTCTCGTAGCCGGGCTGGCGGATCTCGTACTCGAACTCGATGCCCTCGCCCGCGAGCTGGCGGAGCGTGGCTTCGAGCTCGTCGTTGCGGCCCGGGAGGGAACGGCAGTCGAGGACCGCGTCGGCGGTGGAGGGGATGACGTTGGTCTTGTAACCGGCGTTGAGGCGGGTCGGGTTCGCGGTGTTGCGGAGGGTCGCGCCGATGAGGCGGGCGACCGGGCCGAGCTTGGCGACCGTCTCGTCGGGGTTGTTCGGGTCGAACTCGATCCCGGTGAGCTCGGAGACGGACTCGAGGAACTGCCGCACCGTGGGGGTGATCTCGACCGGGAACTCGTGCTGGCCGATGTTGGCGACGGCGCGGGCCAGGCGGGTGACGGCGTTGTCGTCGTGGAGCATCGAGCCGTGGCCGGGGCGGCCGGTGGCGCGCAGGCGCAGCCAGTCGAGGCCCTTCTCGGCGGTCTGGACCACGTAGACGCGCAGGTCGTTGGGGAGGGTCATGGAGAAGCCGCCGACCTCGCCGACCGCTTCGGTGACGCCTTCGAAGACCTCGGGGTGCTCTTCGACCATGAAGCGGGCGCCGTAGTCGGAGCCCGCCTCTTCATCGGCGGTGAAGAGGAGGACGAGGTCGCGCGGGGGGACCTTGCCGCGGCGCTTCCAGTCGCGCACGAGGGCGAGGAGCATCGCGTCGAAGTCCTTCATGTCGACGGCGCCGCGGCCGTAGAGGTAGCCGTCCTTGATCTCGCCGGAGAAGGGGTGGACGGTCCACTCGCCGGGTTCGGCGGGGACGACGTCGAGGTGGCCGTGGAGGAGGAGGGCCCCGCGGCTGGAGTCGGCGCCGGGGTAGCGGCAGGCGACGGAGGCTCGGCCGGGCGCGGACTCGTAGATCTTGGGTTCGAGGCCGACTTCGGCGAGCTTTTCCGCGACGTACTCGGCGGCGGCGCGCTCGCCTTTGGCGGTCGCGTTGTCGCCGGTGTTGGTGGTGTCGATGCGGATGAGGTCGCGGGCGATGTCGACGACCTCGTCTTGCGGGCGGGGCGGGTTCGCGGTTTCAGCCATCCCAGAGTTCTATCAAGCCCGTATAACGGTTCGCTCGCTGCGGTGGCGGGAGTCGCAATGTTCACTCCCGCCACCGCAGCGCTAGGCGGCTGACTGCGCGAGGCGTTTCGCCCGGTTCTTCTTGCGGCGCTTGGCGACGATCGGGCCGGCCAGGCGCGGCGCGAGCGGGCCGATGGCGGCCAGGATCAGCACGTACGCAGCGGAGACGGACCCGAGCGCGGGGTCGAGCCCGGCCGTGACGCCGAGCCCGGCGATGACGATCGAGAACTCGCCGCGCGGCAGGAGCACGAGCCCGGCGCGGAGCTTGCCGGTGAACGCCGAGCCGGTGCGGCCCGCGGCCCACCAGCCGGTGGCGAACTTCGTCGCGATCGTGCAGACCGCCAGCGCGATGGCGACCGGGAGCACCGGCGGCAGCGCTGTCGGGTCGGTTTCGAGCCCGAAGTTGACGAAGAAGACCGCCGCGAACAGGTTCTTGAGCGGTTCCAGTGTCTCTTCGGCTTGGCGTGAGACCTCGCCGGAGAGGGCCATGCCGACGATGAACGCGCCGACGGCGGCCGAGACGTGGACCTGCTCGGCGAGTCCGGCCACGACGAGGACGATGCCCATGACTTTGAGCATGAGGATCTCGTCGTTGGGTGAGGCGAGGAAGCGCGAGAGCAGTCCGCCGAAGCGGGAGGCGACGACGAACGCGGCGGCGACGGCCAGGAGGGCGACGCCGAGGCCGATGGCGGCCTGCGCGAACGCGAGCCCGGCGAGGATCGTGGTGAGGATCGGCAGGTAGAGCGCCATGATCATGTCCTCGGCGACGAGGAGGGCGAGGATCGTGGGCGTCTCGCGGTTGCCGAGCCAGCCGAGGTCGGAGAGGACCTTCGCGATGATGCCGGAGGAGGACACGTAGGTGACGCCGCCGAAGACGACGGCGGCGACGGGTCCCCAGCCGAGCAGGAGCGCGCAGACGACGCCGGGCGTGGCGTTGAGGACGAGGTCGACGACGGCCCCGAGCCAGGAGGTCTTCATGGTGCCGAGCAGTTCGCGCGGCGTGTACTCCAGGCCGAGGGTGAACAGGAGGAGGACGACGCCCACTTCGGCGCCGACGTCGAGGAAGCCGGTGATGGCGTGCATCTCGTAGATGCCGCCGTGCCCGAAGGCGAGCCCGGCGAGGAGGTAGAGCGGGATCGCGGAGATGCCGAACTTGCCTGCGAAGGCTCCGAGCAGGCCGAGGGCTCCGATGAGGAGGCCGAGTTCGAGGAGGAGCTCGACGGTCCCGTGCATTAGGCGGAACCGCGCAGGATCCGGTCGACTTCGTCGACGGCCTCCTGGGTGCCGATGGTGACCAGGCGGTCGCCGACGTGCAGGATCGAGGAGGGGGCCGGGCCGGTCTCGACGCTGTCGGACCGGACGATCGCGACGACGGAGGCGCCGGTGCGGGTGCGGGCGCGGGTGTCGGCGAGGGGCCGTTCGGCGTACGGGCTGGTGGCGTCCACTTTGAGCTGTCGCGAGACGAGGTTGTCGATCTCGTGGTGGAGGCGGTTGAGCTTCTCGACGATGCGGGCGCCGCCGAGGAGCTCGCCGATGGCGGCGGATTCGTCGGCGGAGAAGACGATGCAGTCGAGCATCGAGTCGGGGTCGTCGGGGTCGTAGATGATGAAGTCGCGGCGGCCCTCGCGGTGGGCGACGATGCCTAGGCGCACATGGCGTTTGGTCTCGAATTCGAACCGCACTCCGATTCCGGGCAGCTCGGTGCGCTCCACGTCCACTTTTCTGACTCCTTTTGTGTGGGATACGCACCGAACCGTACAGCACGGACCGGTCAGTCGACCGGGATGACGGTCTCCAGGCGGCTGCGGAGGTGGTTGCGGACCTGCTCGGGGACGCGGATGCGGTCGTCGGCCTCGTAGCGGGCGCGCACGTCGGCGGCCGTGCCGGGGTCGGCGGTGACGGCAGCGAGGTCGTCGAGGAGGGCGATCAGGTCGGCGTCGATCGCGTCCTCGGGTTCGGGCATGCGGCCCCATACGTCCCAGGGCAGGAGTTCGAGGTTGGCGAGGGCGGCGGCGTCGCGGACGAGGTTCCCGGCGATCCACCAGGGCCCGGACTCGCCGGGGAGGTGCGGGAGGCCGCACTTGTCGGCGTCGAGTTCGCCGGCGCGGTAGGCGATCCAGGCCTGCCCGGCGACGATGAACCGGTCGCGGGGCACGTCAACAGGGTCGAAGTCGAGTTTGAACTCCTGGACCTGGACGGGGTCCATCTGGGCGTCGGAGAGGATCCAGCGTTCGCCGTTCCAGTGCTCGGCGACCCAGTGGTCGACGTACCACTCGGCGTCCTGGTCGTAGTGCCAGAACCCGCAGCGGGCGCGGGCGGGGATGCCGTGGGCGCGGAGGGCGGCGACGGCGATGAGCGTGAAGGTGCGGCAGGTGCAGGCGAAGCGGTCCTGCGGTTCACGCGGTTGGGCAAGGGGCCGTTGGTCGTCGGCGAGGATCCGGCCGAGGATGCGGTCGGCGGCCCGGACGTGGGCGGTCTCGCGCTGGGTTTCGGCGAGTTCGAAGCCGTAGAGGCGGGTGAGGTCCTGGTGGACGAGGTTGCCTTGGACGGCGGCGAGGAGGGCGGGTACCTCTTTGGGGAGGGCAAGCAGGGCTTCGTGGTGGATGCCGGCGTCGGTGAGCGGGCCGGGCTGGGTGTAGTAGGCGAGGGTTTCGTTGGCGCTCATGGCGTTCCTTTCTCGGGAGGTGCCATGAAGCCTATGGAGATTTCGGCCCTATTGCCCAAATTCAATCGTACAAATGTGCGGGCTTGAATTTGTGGGGATTTTGGGCGGGCCCGGCCCCTCGCCGGGCCGGGCCCGCCCGGCCTAGGCGGCGTCGATCTTGACGTTGACGCGCTTCTTCTCGTACTCGAGGGTGGCGGTGTAGCCGGGGAGGTCGAGCACGACTTCGGCGAACGTGCCCTTGACTTCCTTGGCCTTGATGACCGGGAGGTCGACGCCCGCGGCGGGCGGGCGCTGCGGGTCGAGGGCGATCTTCAGGACCGCGCCCGCGTCGAGGGTGACCTGCTTGTCGACGTCGAGGGCGGGTTCGCCGCCGTCGTTCAGGACCACTTGGACGGTGGCGTTCGCGACGGCGAGGGCGCGCAGTTCGAGCTGGGCGGTGTCGACGGCGAGCGTGCCGCCGGTGACGGTGGCGCCGCCGCGGCCGAGGGCGTTCCCGGAGGCCGCGCGCAGCACGCCCTCGTTCACGAGCACGCCGCCGGAGAAGGAGTTGTCGCCGGTGAGGGTCAGGGTGCCGGTGCCCGCCTTGGTGAGCTTGCCGGTGCCGCCGATGGCGTTGCGCCAGGTGTCGGCGACGTTGAAGCCGTGCTTCGCGGCGTCCATGGCGACAACGAGGTCGCCGTCGAAGCGGCCGAATCCGTCTGCGGCGGTGAACAGGTCGAGGCGGCCCCAGTTCTCGGGGCCGTCGAGGATCGGGTACCCGGCTTTGAGGGCGGTGGTGCGCAGGACCTCGCGGCGCTGCTCGGCGTCCAGGTAGGGCAGTCGCGTCTCCAAGAGCACTTCGGCGCCTTTGGGAACGGTCATGGCCGCGTCGGAGCGGCCGCGTTCGAGGATGTAGGTCAGGCGCGGGGTGTGCGCGGCGCGGTTGGCCTCGCGGTCGGCGTACTGGTCGGTGTCGACGCCTTCCCGGTGCGCGTAGGAGAACAGCTCGTCGGCCGAGACGCCGGTGACCGAGGTGAAGTACTCGACGGCCTGCGCGCGGGCGGCGGCCTTGAGCTCGGCGTTGACCGGGTTGTAGAGGGTCGCGGCCGCGAGGGCCGTGCCGAGGACGCGGCCGCCGACGACGTCGACCGGGGAGTGCATTCCGGCGGCGATGCGCGAGTCGCCCACTTCGGAGGCGCGGGCGATGAGCTCCTGGTAGCGCTCGGGCACCGCGTAGGCGAGGGCGATCGCGGCGAGCCAGGCGGCGTTGGTGTGGCCGGAGGGGAACCCGCCGTCGTCGGCGGGCTTGGTGGAGCGCTGGCGCAGCAGCTGCGGGGCGACCTTGACCTCGGACTCGTAGGCGGGGACGCCGAGGACCGGGATGGCGCCGGTCTCGACGATCGCGCTGTCTTCGTTCATGCGCCAGGGCCGCGGGTACTGGAAGGCGAACTTGCTGGGGTTGGAGGAGGTGAAGTCGCCGCGAACGGCGTTGACGAGCTGGGCGACCTTCCCGAGGGCGGAGTCGGTCGCGCCCGAGCCGTTGGCCGATCCGGCGGGGGCGCCGGCGGGGACGGAGTCGCTGACCGGGCCGGCCGGGATGCCGTCGGGGGCGCTGGTTATCGCGGTGACGGCCTTCGCGCCGGTCTTGTACAGGGCTTCGAGGGGGCCGAGGCCGCCGATGGCGCTGTAGCTCTGGTGCTGGCGGTCGAAGATGAAGGCCTGCTTGGCTTCGGCGTCGGTGCGGTTCGAGGTGACCTCGACGCAGTGCTCGACGTTGTCGCCGAGGACGTCCTCGTCGAGGACGGTGCCGTTGTTCCAGGCCGATCCGGTCTGCCAGAGGTCCTGCATGCCGCTGAGGGCGCGCACCGCCGCGTTCGTCTCGGCCGTGGTGTTCGCGGTGATGTTGGTGGCGTACGTGTCCACGAACGCGGGCCCGTCGTACTGGGCCCACTGCGCGGCGATGCGGGGAGTGTCGACAGTGTCTACTGTGGACTGGAGCGCGCTAGTGGACTCGCCTGCTGCGGCGGGCTCGCTGGCGACTGCGGCGGCGACGATCCCGGCGGAGCCCGCGAGGAGCGCGCGGCGGCCGATCGTGTGCTGTTGTCCTGGCATGTTGTGCTCGATTCGGTGCGGTGGGGCAAGCCTCGCGGCTCGGGGGCGGCGCCGCGCTACTGCTGGCGAGCAACACTCTCGCGGCGCGCGGTGAACGGATCGTAGCGAGCCGGTGAGCGGGGGCTGCACGATGGCTAACGTTTGCAGACGAAGGCCCGGCCGCAGGTCGCGACCGGGCCTTCGACCTGGATCTACTGGGTCAGGCCGCCGTTGAGGGCTTCCTGCTCCACCTCGAGCGTCACCGCGTCGGTCGCGGCTACCCCCGCCGCGTTCACGATGTCGAACATCTTGCGGCCCATGGCCGCGTGGGCCTGCACGGCCGGGTGCGTGGCGCCGTAGTTGCCCCAGTGGTCGGTGTACTGGGCCATGAACGAGTACACGAGGGCCGGAGCGCCCGCGGCGCTGTAGACCACGCCGGACTCGCTGCGGGTGGCGTCGTCCGCGCCGTACTTCATGGCGATGCGCGCGCGCTCGAGCGAGGACATGTTGCGGCGGAACCCGTCGTGGTAGCCGTTGAGCCCCTTCAGGACGTTCAGGAAGAAGCTCGTGCTGCCCACCGAGAGCAGTTCGCCCTTCGCCAGGCGCGTGAGCAGGTCGTTCGTCTCGAAGGTGGTCGTGTCGCCCAGCCACATGCGGTTCGGGTTGGCCGGGTTGGGGATCACGCGCGTGTCAGTGAAGCCCTTCGCCGCCAGGGTCTCGTTGATCTCGGCGGGCGGGCAGACGAGGCCGCACAGGCGCACCGAGGTGTTGTCCGAGGTCAGGAGCATCGCGACCAGGACGTTCGCGACGGTGATCTCGTCGCCGTACGCCGTCTGGTGGAAGTAGAAGCCCGAACCGGTGAGGATGATGTCCGAGGTCAGCGTGATCCGGTCGTCCAGGGCGAGTTCGCCGCGGTCGATCTTGTCGAGCACGCCCAGCGCGATCCCGAGCTTGTTGATGCTCGCGGCCGTCCCGATGGTCTTCGAGTTCTTGTTCACGGCCACCACCGGCGCGCTGGTGCCGTTGAGGAGGGTCACGTACCCCTGCCAGGTGCCGCCGGCCTTGGCGGTCTCGGTGTCCCAGACCGCCTTGATCTGCGAGGCGGTGGTGACGGCGGCCTGCGCGGTCGCCTGCTCCGCGTGCGCGGCGGAGGCGGAGCCGAGGACGGCCCCGCCTGCGGTCACCGCGGCGCCGAGCTTGATTACATCGCGTCGTTCCATGGTCGCCTTCCGTTGGCGTGCAAGGTGTTGATGGATGTCCTCCGGATGTACGCCGAACGGGGTTCAAGCGGTTGCCTTGTTTCAGAACGAAGTGGACGACAGGAGTCCGATCGCGGCGGCGCGGCGGCCGTTCGCGGCGAGGAGCCCGGCCGGGGCGAGCCGGTAGTCCGTGTCGATCGCGAAGCGGGCGTCTTTCGGGGGACGCACGCCCCCTGAGGTGTCCTCCCCTACCGCCTCGCGCAGCCAGGTCGCGGCGTCGGGATCACGGCGGAGGATGCCGCCCGAACCGACGACGAGACTCACGGCCGCAAGGTCTTTGCCGCCGCGCAGCGGTTCCGTGGGGCCGCCGATCCGCTCGCCCCGGGCGTGGCGGCGCACGGCGATGCGGGCGGCGAGGCCGCTCAGCTCGGCGTCGTCGGCCGGGTCGCTCGCCCGGAACGCGGGGTTCGCGGCGCGCAGCCGCGCCGCCTCTGGGAGGTCCCAGCTCGTGGCGAGGTCTTCCTCGTCGGCGGCCTCGACGATGCCGACAGCGGTGTGCCGGACCCCGAGGTCGCCTTCGACGGTCCTTGAGCGCCAGGCGGTCCCGGCGACATCGGCGCGCGGGCCCTCGCGTTCGGCGTCAGGCGTGAGCACCGAGTACACGTCGGTGGTCGCGCCGCCCACGTCGATGACGAGGAGGTCCGCGCCGGTGGTCTCGGCGAGGAGTTCCACCCCGGTGAGCACGGCGTCAGGGGTGGCGGCCTTGACCATGCGGGTGAAGTCGGCGCTGGCGGAGAGGTGCTTCCCGGCGATCACGTGGCGCAGGAACACCTCGCGCAGCGCGGTGCGGGCGGGGACGGGGTTGAGGACCCCGATGCGCGGCAGGACGTTCGCCACGGTGGTCGTGTCGATCCCCGCCGCACCGAGCATCCCGGCGAGGTCGGCGGCGTTCGCGTTGCCCGCCAGCACGACCGGCGTGCGCAGGCCGGACTCGGCCAGCGCTCCGGCGTGCGCCCGCAGTGCGGTCTCGTCGCCGCCGTCGGTGCCTCCGGCCAGGAGGATCACGTCGGGACGGGACGCGGCGAGCTCGACGAAGTCCCCGGCGTCGAGGTCCCCGGCGCGCACGTCGACGACCCGCGCCCCGGCGCTGAGCCCGGCCCGGTAGGCCGCGCGGGCGGTCACCAGGGGCTCGTTGCCGATGACGGCGAGGCGCAGCCCCCCGCCCGCCGAGGAGCAGACGAGGGTGTCGATGACGTTGGCGCCCTTCGGCGTCGCTTCACCGGCGGCGGCGCGCAGGCCGTCCATCACGTCGGTGCCGATCGTGGTGGGGCACGAGGCGGTGCCGAGGAGGTCGCCGGTGTCCGCGTCGACGGCGGCGGCCTTGGTGTAGGTCGAACCGACGTCGACGCAGACGACGGCCCTCGTCACGGGACTACCACGGTGCCTGTCGCGGTCGTGGCGATGATCGGCTCGTCGAGCACGGCCGCGGCCGAGTCGCCGCGTTCCGGTTCGGCCCGGCAGACCACTTTGAGCGTGAACTCGATCGTGCGGCTGCGGCGGCCGGTGCGGACCACGGTGGCCGTGGCCTCCACGACGTCCCCGGCCTTCACCGGGGCTTTGAACTGCACGTCCGCATAGGACGCGAACAGTCCCTCGTCGCCGTCGGTGAGGATGCACAGCTCGGTGGCGACGTCGCCGAACAGGCCGAGCCCGTAGGCGCCGTCGACGAGGTTCCCGCCGTAGTGGGCGTGGCCGTAGGAGATGTAGCGGCGGTGGGTCACCGAGACGCCGTCGTGGTTGGCGCTCATGCGGACTCCTTCATAGTGACGAGCCGGTGGACGAGGTAGGAGGCCACATCGGACGGTGTGGTGCCGCGCGTGAAGATGCGGTCGACGCCGAGTTCGTGGGCGGCGCCCTCGTCGAAGCGGGGGCCGCCGACGACGAGCAGCGGGCGTTTGCCGGGAGGCAGGGCCTCGCGGAAGGCGGCGGCCATCTCGCGGGTGTTGTGGAGGTGGGCGTCCTTCTGCGTGACGACCTGGCTCACGAGCACCGCGTCGGCCTCTTCGTCGACCGCGCGGTTGACGAGGTCGGGCACGGCGACCTGCGCGCCGAGGTTGACGACCCGCAGCTCGCGGTAGTACTCGAGGCCCTTCTCCCCCGCGACGCCCTTGATGTTGAGGATCGCGTCGATGCCGACGGTGTGCGCGTCGGTGCCGATGCAGGCGCCCACGACGCAGAGCTTGCGGCCGAGCTTCTCGCGGATGGCGTCGTTGACGTCTTTGGGGCTCAGGTGCGGGTAGTCCTTCTCGACCACTTTGACCTCGTCGAGGTTGACGAGGTGGGTGGAGGCGCCGTAGACGACGAAGAAGGTGTAGCCGTCGCCGATGGGCTTGGCGTGCACGAGCATCGCGCCGTCGAGGCCCATTTTCGCGGCGAGCTGGAGGGCCGCGCCTTCGGCGCGCTTGTCGTGCGGGACGGGCAGGGTGAAGGAGAGCTGCACCATGCCGTCGCCCGTGGTGTCCCCGTAGGGCCTGATGATGCGGCTCACTGCTCGCCTCCGTCCAGAATGTCCGATGCGGGGTTCCAGTAGTCCTCGGCGCGTTTCGCGACGCCGTCGAGGCCGCGGCCGCCGTCGGCGGGGCGCTTCATGATGCCGAACGTGCCGTCGGCGATGGCGTTGAGCAGGCCGTCGTCCACGATCCGGCCGAGGAGGTCGACGGCCTCGCCGAGGACCTGGTTGGCGCGGTTGGCGATGAAGCCGTCCTTCGGCGGATGGAAGTCCTCGGCGAGCCCGGCGCACGCGTTGAGCACGTACCGCACGTTCTGCAGCGCGATGTCGCGGTCGGAGAGCCAGGGCGTGACGACCGCTTCGGTCATCATGCCCACCAGCAGGATCGACTGCCCGGTCATGACCCCGGCGAGGTTGAAGAACCCGTCCAAGAGGTTGCCCCGGAAGACGTCCCCGGTCATGTGCTTCGTGGGCGGCATCCACTTCAGAGGAGCATCGGGGAACAGCTGGCGGGCCAGGAGCGCGTGCGCGAGTTCGAGCCGGAACGACTCGGGGACTTCGGGGTTGATCTCGAACGCGTGCCCGAGGCCGAGCAGCGGGTCCGGGAGCCCGGCCTCGTGCGCGAACCGCTCGTTGAGCAGCTGCGAGACGGTCACGGTGTGGGCGGCCTCGACCGCGTCGGCCGTGGTCAGGTAGTTGTCCTCGCCGGTGTTGATGATGATCCCGGCGCGGGCGTGCACCTGGCGGCTGAACCGCTGGTCCACAAAGGTGCGGATCGGGTTGATGTCGCGGAACAGGATGCCGTACATCGAGTCGTTGAGCATCATGTCGAGCCGGTGCATTCCCGCCAGCGCGGCGATCTCGGGCATGCACAGGCCCGAGGCGTAGTTGGTGAGGCGGATGTAGCGGCCGACCTCGCGGGAGGTCTCGTCGAGGGCGGCGCGCATGAGCCGGAAGTTCTCGCCGGTGGCGTAGGTGCCCGCGAAGCCCTCGCGGGTGGCGCCTTCGGGGACGTAGTCCAGAAGGGACTGACCGGTGGAGCGGATGACGGCGATGACGTCGGCTCCGGCCTTGGCGGCCGCTTGGGCCTGCGGGATGTCCTCGTAGATGTCGCCGGTGGCGACGATGAGGTAGATCCAGGGGCGCTGCGGCGGGTCGCCGATCTCGGCGACGAGTTCGTCTCTCCTGCTTCGGGACTGGTCGATGCGGTCGAAGCCGTGCTGGACGGCGGTTTGGGCCCTCTGGCGGGCGGTGTCGGCGTCACCGCCCGTGGGGAGGGTGAATCTGGCGCCGTCCGCTGCGGCGGCGTGGGCGAGGCGTTCGAGGTCGGGGAAGTCCTTGAGTGCGTGGAAGACCGGGAGGGCGATGCCGTGTTCGATGCCGACCTGTTCCTGGACGGCGTCGGCGAGGCGGTTGACCCAGGGGATGCCGTCGGGGTCGGCGCCGGTGAGTCCGGCGAGGCGGAGGGTGGCGCGTTCGACGGAGACGGTGGTGTGGCTGCGGGCCAGGTCGACGACGGGCTGCGCGGCTTTGGCGGCGAGGCGGCGGGCCTGGGCGACGACGGCGGGGTCGAGCGGGAGTTCGGCGGTCACGCGGCTTCCTTCCCTACGCGGTCGATGAAGAGGTCCTTGAGGTGCCGGTTCTCTCTGAGGAGGTGGAGGGCGTAGTCGGCGTGGCCGGGGACGTAGCCGTTGCCGATGAGCATCTCGACGTCGGCGGCGAGGCCTTCGGCGCCGAGCGCGGCGGCCGTGAAGGAGGTGGCCATGGAGAAGAAGACGACGGTGCCGCCGGTGGCGGTGGAGAGGATCGCGCCGTGTTCGCAGCCGGGGACGTCGACGCAGACGACGGTGACGTCGGCGCCGCGTCCGTCGAGGGCGTGGCCCACTTTCTTCGCGAGGCGGAGCGGGTCGGTGGCGTCGGCGATGACGATCTCGTCGGCGAGGTGGGAGCCGCGCAGCTGGGCGTCCTCGATCTCGTCGCGGACGACGGCGACGACCGTGGCTGCGCCTGCGTCGCGGGCGGCGGCGAGCGAGAGCGAGCCGGACTTCCCGGCGGCGCCGAGTACGGCGACGGTGGTGCCTTCGCCGCGTCGCTCGACGACCCTGCGGACGAGCGCGGGCGCGCCGCAGACGTCAAGGACCGCTAGTGCGAGGTGTTCCGGCAGGTCGTCGGGGAGGACGGCGGCGATGGAGCGGCCGAAGAGGATCGCGTGGCCGCTGGTCGGAACCTGCTCGGATCGGCCGTCCCAGCGCACCAGCTGATCATCAATGTGCAGCGGGGTGAGGGTGAGCGAGACGAGGGTGGCGACCTTCTGCCCGGCTTTGAGGCCGAGCGGGGAGCGCGGGCCGACCTCGTCGACGGTCCCGATGAGCATGCCGCCGGAGCCGGTGACGGGGTTGTGCATCTTGCCGCGACGCTCGATGATGGCGCGCACTTCGGCCCTGATGGCGTCGCCATCGCCGTGGTGGGCCGTGTGGAGCTGCCGAAACGAGGCCGCGTCGAGGTTGAGGCGTTCGACGCTGATGCGCACTTCGTCCTCGGCGATATCGGGGTCGGGGTCGAGCCGGTCGGCCGCTTGTGGCAGCGCCCCGGCGGGGCTGACGACTCGGTGCGATCCGACCGGTGAGCCTGTCGACATCGTTGCCGCCCTTCCTGGTAGCAGTGTGTTTATAGAGTCTCAATATGCGGGACCTAGCGCACTACAGTAACGGAAGGTTATCCTCGTCACAAGGACGGTCATCCCCGTCTGGGAGGTTTCCCCGGGCCAACAGCCCGGACATGGAGGTGAGAAGGTGTCGGATCGACCAACGGGAGACACAGCGCCCGTGATCGAACAGCCCTACCAGTACCGGCGCCGCAGGCTGGTCGAGCCGGACTGGACGCGGTTCCCCGGCTGGGCGGACGTGACCGAGGCCGACTGGGCCTCGGCGCAGTGGCAGCGCGTGCACTGCGTCAAGAACGTCAAGCAGCTCCGCGACGTCGTGGGCGACCGGCTCCACGAGTCGTTCTACGAGGACCTGGCGACCGACATGGAGCGCTCGGCGACCATGTCGATGCTGCTGCCCCCGCAGATGCTCAACACGATGGCGCCCGCGATCGAGGAGACCGCCCCCGGTTCCTGGACCGACGCGTTCTACGCCGACCCTGTGCGCCGCTACATGCTCCCGGTCGCCTCCGACCGGCACGCCGACTGGCCCTCCCACCCGTTCGCGACCCGCGACTCCCTGCACGAGCACGACATGTGGGCCGTCGAAGGACTCACCCACCGGTACCCGACGAAGGTGCTCGCCGAACTCCTCTCGACCTGCCCCCAGTACTGCGGGCACTGCACCCGCATGGACCTCGTCGGCAACTCGACGCCCACAGTGGACAAGCGGCGGCTCGCCCTGAAGCCCGTCGACCGGCAGACGGCGATCCTCGACTACCTCGACTCCCATCCGGGCGTGCGGGACGTGGTCGTCTCGGGCGGCGACGTGGCGAACCTGCCTTGGAAGCAGCTCGAGCGGTTCCTCGACCGGCTCCTGGACGTCGAGACCATCCGCGACATCCGCCTCGCGACCAAGGCGCTGATGGGGCTCCCCCAGCACTGGCTGCAGGACGAGATCGTCGAGGGCATGGCCCGCATCGCCAAACGCGCGGCCGGTCAGGGCGTCAACCTCGCGATCCACACCCACATCAACCACGTCAACTCGGTGACCCCGGCCGTGGCGCGAGCGGCGGCGGCGATGCTCGACGCTGGCGTGCGCGACGTGCGCAACCAGGGTGTGCTCATGCGCGGCGTCAACGACTCCCAAGCGGATCTCCTTGACCTTTGCTTTGCGCTGCAAGGCGAAGCGAACATCCTGCCGTACTACTTCTACATGTGCGACATGATCCCCAACGCCGAGCACTGGCGCACCTCGGTAACCCAGGCGCAGGAGCTCCAGACCGCGATCATGGGATACCTGCCCGGGTACGCGACGCCGCGCATCATCTGCGACGTGCCGATGGTCGGCAAGCGCTGGGTCCACCAGCTCGAGGCGTACGACCGCGAACTCGGGATCTCCTACTGGACCAAGAACTACCGGACCTCGATCGAAGCCGACGACCCCGACGCTCTGACGCGCCGGTACCCGTTCTACGACCCGATCGACACGCTCCCGAAGGCCGGGCAGGAGTGGTGGCGCAACATGCACCCGCCGGTGCACGCGATGGAGGCCGGGAACGCGGCGGCCGCGAAGTCCCGCCAGGCCGTCGCCCGCCACGACGAGGCGGCTGAGGTCGCATGACCGGCACCCTGATCACCGTGGCGCCCACCGGGGCCGAGGTCGACAAGGCCGAGGTCCCGGCGCTTCCGGTAACGCTCGACGAGCTGGTCGACACCGCGAAGCGGTGCGAGCAGGCCGGGGCCTCGATCATCCACGTGCACCTGCGGGACGATGCCTTCAAGCCCACGCTCGACCCGGTGCGGCTGCGGGACACCGTTGCGGCCCTTCGCGACACCACGGATCTCATCGTGCAGCTCTCCACGGGCGGCTCGGTCCACGACGGCGAGGCCGCCCGACTCGCGGTGCTCGACGCCGAACCGGACATGGCCTCCTGCACGATGGGCACCGTGAACTTCGGCGACGACGTGTTCATGAACCGCTGGGAGTTCATCGTCGAGCTGCACAACCGCATGCAGGACAAGGCGGTCGTGCCGGAGTACGAGCTCTTCGACCTAGGGCACTTGGCGGGGCTGGAACGGCTCCTCGACAAGGAGGGCCTGCCGTTCGGCGGGCATGTGCACGTCGACTTCGTGCTGGGCGTGCCTGGCGGCGCGGCCGGTGACGCCTCGACCGTGTCCGCGTTCGCGGAGGGCGTGCGCCGGTACCTGCCGGAGGGGACTACGTTCTCCGCCACGGGCATCGGGCGGACCACGCTGCCGGTCATGTTCGCCTCGCTGGCCCACGGCGGGCATCTGCGGGTGGGCATGGAGGACACGGTCTCGTTCGCGCGGCGGCAGCCGGTGACGGGCAACGACCAGCTGGTGGAGCGGGCCGCCGAGGCGGCAGCGCTGGCGCAGCGCCCGGCGATCTCGACTGTGGAGGCCCGAAAGCTCCTGCGGATGCGCGACGCCGACTGAGTAGGGTGAGGGTATGACTCCCCTTGACCCCCAAAGGACTGCACTCGTACTTGTCGACCTCATGCCCCGGCTCCTCACCCAGCCGTTGGAGCCGCATTCGGGAGCCGAGGTCCTCGAGTCCTCGATCGCCCTGGCCGAGGACGCCCGCAAGGCGGGCGTCCCGGTCGTGGCGATCCGTGTGGAACGACCGAACATCACCGAGCAACCCCCGGGCAGCGAACTCGCCGAGGCTATTGCGGATCTCGCGGACGCGGTGGTCGTGAAACGCACCATCGGCGGCTTCTACGGCACCGACCTCGACGCGATCCTGCGGGGCTACGGAGCCGAGACGCTGGTAATGGCCGGGATCAGAACCAACATCGGCGTGGAATCGACCGCACGGGCGGCCTCAGACCACGGGTACGAGCTGGTCTTCGTGGAGGACGCCATGAGCACCCGCTTCGAGGTCGAACACGCCGCGACGCTGAAGCACAACCTCCCCCGCTTCGGCGAGGTAGTCAGCGCGGCTGACCTCAACTGGCGCAACGCTTCCTGATAGAAGCGAGCGAAGGGACCGGCCGCATTGCGGCCGGTCCCTTCGCATGTCTGGTTAGCTGCGGCCCGCTGCCTTCAGCAGCCCAGCGCTGGATCTGCTCCTCCTCGCAGCCGTACCGAAGCGCTGCTTCTGCCGAGCGTCGTTCAGCCTTCCGCCGCTTCCTTCTCCTAGCCGCCGACCAGCTGCTGCAGGTAGGCGGACACGGACTGGTAGTCCCAGGTGCCGCCGGTGAGGGCGACGTAGCCGTCCGGTCGGATCAGCACGAGTCCATCCTGGTCGACACCGTAGCGCTTGTGCACTTCCCCGGTAGTGTCCAAAAGCGCATGTTCACTGTCCCCATGGAGAGGTTCTGCGTGGATGCGGTGGACGCGGACCTCACCGAACCGGCTCCCATCCGTTCGCGGCACGGGCCGTGAGCCGAAAACGAGCAGGGTGAAATGCGGGCCGCGGAACACGTCGAACAGCCGCACTTCCGCTCCGGTCGCCGAGTCGGTGACGTAGGCGTCCGGGGCGCGGTCGCCGGCGCGAATGCCTATCGCCCCGTCCAGGTCGCGGGCCAAGCGGCTGCCTCGGTAGGAGATGCTCAACTGACTGACATCGCTGAACGGGTCCCGCCCTTGGAACGTGCCGACGATGCGTTCGGCCACGCGCGCAGTGTCCGAACCGCTCCAGTGGCGGCCTCGAGCGGTGGTGGAGGCGAGCACGTGCTCGGCGATCGGGAGGCGTTCCTCCTCGTAGGTGTCCAGTAGCGCCTCAGGTGCGCCGCGTAGGACGTGCGCGAGTTTCCAGCCGAGGTTGTAGGCGTCCTGCACGCCGGTGTTCATGCCCTGGCCGCCAGCGGGGGTGTGCACATGGGCGGCGTCCCCCGCCAGCAGGACGTGGCCGTCCCGGTAGCGGTCCACCATGCGGATGTTGACCTGGTACACGGACAGATAGACCGGGTCGGAGAACCGCACCCGCGGCAGCCCGACACGCGCATCGAAGATGGCGGCGAACGTCTCCACCGAGACCGGGGACGGGCGCTGGTCGCCGTCCTCGGGCAGCGGCGCGGTGAAGAACCAGGTGCCGCTCTTGGGCATCGGCGCCAGGGTCAGCATCCCGCCGGGACCTTGCGCCCACATGTGCGCGACCGAGCCGTCCAGGCCGTCGACGCGAAGGTTTCCGAACAGCATCCGCTGCCGCTCCCATGTCTCGCCCAGGAAGCTGATTCCCGTCAGCTTGCGCACGCTGCTGCCACCGCCGTCGCATCCGACCAGATACCGGGCCCGGAGGTCTTCGCGGCGTCCACCTGTTTGGACGGTCGCCGTGACCTGGTCGCGGCCTTGGGCGAGACCGACGAGTTCGCAACCGAGCTCGACCCGGGTCCCGAGGGACCCGAGCCGTTCGCGCAGGGCCGCCTCGGTGAACTGCTGCCCCACCATCAGGCTGCCTGGGTAAGGCGCTCCCGGAACCGGGGGCGCGTCGTACATCACCGCCTCGCGCACCACGTTCCCGTCGGCGTCGTAGAAGCGCGTGGGCAGCGGAATCTCTGCGTGCCCGGTCAGACGGTCGAGCACTCCGAGGTCATCGAACACCTCCTGCGTCCGGGCGCGGACGCCTCGAGCCCGCGTTCCAACCGGGAAGGCGGTGGTGCGGTCGATGATTCGCACTCCCACGCCGCGGCGGGCAAGGTCGCACGCCAGCGCGAGACCCACTGGTCCGGCGCCGACGATGAGGACATCGGTCATCGTTGGAGATTCCATGGACTTCTGCTCCTTCACAACAACCCGCGAGTGGGCACTTGCCCATTATTAATGGGCAAGTGCCCACTTGTCAATGCGAGCTGCTGCACGCAACCGTGTGGACGGTGCCGGTCCCCGAGCCCCCAGTCCCAGGGGCCTGCCCACTCAGTCGGCTACGGCCTGCGGGTCGCGGCGAGGCGGAAGCGGTCCGCGTATTCGGGGCCGTATTGGGGGTTGAGGTCGGCGGCGGTGAGGCTCCAGACCATGTCGTCGATGTCGCGGGCGCGGGGGCCGATGGTGAGGGTGCCGATGTCTACTGCGCCGATCACTTCGAGGGTGTTGGGGTCGAGGATGACGTTGGGGAGCATGTAGTCGCCGTGGCAGACGACCGGGTCGTCGACCGGTTCGGGTGCGGGGAACGGGCACTGGTCGACCGGTAGGGCGTGGAAGCGGTGGAGGTAGCTCGCGATCGCGTCGACCACCGTGTTGCGGTCCGGTTCGGGCCAGGGCTCGGCGCCGGAGCGGCCGGGTACGGCCGTGGTGACGAGGTAGTCGCGACCGTCGGGGGTGGTGCCCGCGTCGACCACTTCGGGGGTGCCGAGGTCGAATCCGGCGAGCCAGGCGAGGGCCTTCGCCTCCCGTGCGATGTCGGTGCCGGCTTTGAGGAAGAGCGGGGTCGGCCCGTCGAGGCGCCAGACGTGGGCGTCGGAGTGACCGATGCCGACCGGGGTCCAGGTGTGGGTCCGGTAGCGGGTGCGGAGTTCGGCGATCGGGTCGTTCATGGAGGCAAGCCTGTCACCTGGGCTGCGGTGAGGCAACGCCGTTTCGCCGCGATGGTGACCGGCCGCTCCCCTGTTCGAGCGGGGAGCGGCCGGGGCTGCTATTCGGCGCTGGGGAGTTCGACGCCCGCGGCGGTGGCGAGGTCGGCGAGGACCAGGCGGGCGGCCTGGATGCCGATGCCGCTCATCCAGATCTCGTCCTTGACGTTGAAGACCTTGCCGTTCTTCACGGCCTCCATCTCGGTCCAGAGCGGGTTGTCCTGGGCCGCTTCCTGCTCGGTGTTCTCGGGGATGTCGGCGGCGCAGACGAATACGAGGTCGGCGTCGGCGAGGTCGATCTGCTCGGGGCCGACTTCGAGGGCGAAGTCGTCGACGTCCTGGGATTCGGGGCGGGCGACGCCGACGTCCTGGAGGATCACGCCGGAGAAGGTGGCCTTCTGGTACAGGCGGGTCGGGCCCGCGACGAAGCGGACGACCGAGACGGTGGGCATCTCGCCGTAGGCGGCTTCGATGGCGGCGCCGAGGTCGGCGGCCTGGGTCTCGTAGGCGTCGAGGGCCGCGGCGGCCTCGTCTTCGAGGCCGAGGGCCTCGGCGTGGACGGCGAGGTTCTCTTTCCAAGCCACACCGGTGGTCTCGGTGAACACGGTCGGGGCGATCGCGGCGAGGTCGGCATAGATGGCCTCGTGTCGGATCTTCGAGGAGAGGATCAGGTCGGGCGCGAGCTCGGCGATCTTCTCGAGGTCGGGCTCCTCCATCGGGCCGACGTCCACAGTGTTCTCAGTCATGGAGGCCAGGTAGTCGGGGAACCCGCCCGCGTTGTTGAAGTGCGGGGCGACCGCGCCGACCGGCTCGATGCCGAGAAGCGTGACGTCGTCGAGTTCGCCGGAGTCGAGGACGACGACCCGCTCGGGCTGGGCCGGGATCTCGGTCTCGCCCATGGCGTGCGCGATGGTGCGCGGGAACGCGCCGGTCGCGTCGGCCTGCTGCTCGGCGGCGTCGCCGGTGGCGGTCGCCGCGCCGCAGGCGGCCGTGGCGGCCAGTGCGGCGGCCGCCAGGAGGGCGGCGGCAGCTCGGATCGTGGTCTTCATTCTGGGTGGGTTCCTTTCGGGTGCAGGGGGTGTCAGGGGCGGCGGTGCCGGGCGCTCGCGCGCGGGACCACCAGGGGGGTGCCGGTCTCGGGGTCGGGGACGACGCGGCAGGGGACGCCGAAGACGTCTTCGACGAGCTCGGCGGTGAGCACGTCGGCGGGCGCGCCGACTGCGGCAGGGGCGCCGTCGCGCATGACCACGAGGTGGTCGGCGTACCGGGCGGCCTGGCCGAGGTCGTGGAGGACCATGACGACGGTGCGGTCGGCGGTGGCGTTGAGCTCGGAGACGAGGTCGAGCACGTCGAGCTGGTGCCGCAGGTCGAGGAACGTGGTCGGCTCGTCGAGCAGGAGCAGCGGCGTGTCCTGGGCGAGCGCGAGCGCGATCCAGGCCCGCTGGCGCTGACCGCCGGAGAGGTGGTCGACGGGGAGGTCGCGCAGCGCGGTGGTCCCGGTGCGCGCCAAGGCGGTCTCGACGGCGGCGCTGTCGGCTTCGGACCAGGGGCGCAGTGCCCGCTGGTGGGGGTAGCGGCCGAGGCGGACGAGCGCTTCGACGCTGATGCCTTCGGGGGCGACGGGCTGCTGCGGGAGGAGGCCCAGGCGGCGGGCGAGGGCGCGGGCGCTCATGCGGTGGATGTCGTCGCCGTCGATGGCCACGGTCCCGGCCTCGGGGGCGATGAGGCGGGCGAGGCCGCGCAGGAGCGTGGACTTGCCGCAGGCGTTGGGGCCGACGATGGCGGTGACCTGGCCGCCGGGGAGCGTGAGGTCGAGGTCGGCGACGATCGTGTTGCGGCCGTATCCGATACGCAGGTTCTCGGCGGTGATCGCGTTGGGGGCATGCGTCATCGGGCGGTCCTCGGGTCGGGTCGGTTCTGGCGGGCCAGGAGCGCGAGCAGGAACGGCGCGCCCAGGGTGGCGGTGACGACGCCGACGGGCAGGCCGTCGAGCGGCAGCGCGTGCTGGGCGACGAGGTCGGCGGTGAGCAGCAGGAGCGCCCCGGCGAGGGCGTTGAGGGCGAGGGTTCCGGCGGTCGGGGGTCCGGCGAGGCGGCGGACTAGGTGCGGGACGGCGAGGGCGACGAACCCGACCGGGCCGGTGAGCGCGACCGCGAGCGAGGCGAGCACGACGGCGGCCGCGAGGAGCTGGAGGCGGGCGGCGCCGGGCCGGACGCCGAGGGCTCCGGCGGCGTCGTCGCCGAGGTCGAGGACGGCGGCGCGGCGGCCGAGCGCGAAGACGAAGGCCATGGCGACGCCCGTTGCGATCGCGCCGATGATCGTCTCGTTCCAGTTGCGGCCGTAAAGGGAACCGGTCGTCCAGTGCAGCGCGGAGGAGGCGAGTTCGGCCGGGAAGCGGACGATGAAGAGGTTCACGGCGGCGGTGAGGCCCGCTTGGACGGCGAGGCCGACGAGGACGAGACGGGTCGGGCTGATTCCGGCTTTCCAGCTGAGGAGGCCGAGGATCGTTGCGGCGCAGAGGCCTCCGCCGAGGGCCGCGAGCGGGGTGAGCGGCGCGGCGAGGCCGAGGGCGACCGCGGCGGTCGCGCCGAGGGACGCGCCGCCGGTGATGCCGACGACGTCGGGGCTGGCGAGCGGGTTGCGGGCCACGCGCTGCAGGACCGCTCCGGCGACGGCGAGCCCGGCACCGGCGACGACGGCGCTGAGGACGCGCGGGGTGCGGAAGCGGCCGACGAGCAGCACGTCCCCCCGGTCGCCGGTGCCGAGGAAGAGCGCGTTCAGGGCGCGGGCGGGGCCGATCGCGTTCTCCCCCAGGCAGATCCCGGCGAGCATCAGGGCGGCGAGGAGGGCGAGTCCGGCCAGCGCGAGGAGCGCGGTGCGGCGGCGCTGGCGGGCGATCGCGCCGAGGCGGCGGGGAGCCGGGGCGGCGATGGCCCTCGGGAGCGCGGTCATCGGGCGGCCTTCCTGGCGAGGACGGCGAGGAGGGGCGCGCCGAGGAAGGCGGTGACGATGCCGACTTCGATCTCGGTGGGGCGCAGGATCATGCGTCCGAGGACGTCGGCGGCGAGGAGCAGGATCGGGCCGCCGAGGAGGCAGCCGGGCAGGAGGAGCCGGTGGTCGGTGCCGATGACGGCGCGGACGAGGTGGGGTGCGGCGAGGCCGATGAAGGCGATGGGTCCGGCGACGGCGACGGCGGACGCGGCGAGAAGGACGACGGCGATGCCGCCGAGGAGCCGGGTGCGGGCGACGGGGACGCCGAGGGCGGAGGCGGCGTCGTCGCCGAGGCTGAGGGCGTTCATAGCGGGGGCGACGAGGAACGCGAGGAGCGTCCCGGCGGCGAGCGGGGCGGCGACGGGGGCGAGCATGTCGAGGTCGCGGGCGGCGAGGGAGCCGACGAGCCAGAAGCGGGCTTCGTCGAGGGTCTGCTCGGAGGTGAGGAGGACCGCGGAGGTCCAGGCGGCGAGGACGGAGGCGAGCACGGTGCCGCTGAGCGCCAGGCGGACCGGGTCGAGGTCGCCCGCGCCGCGGGCGAGGGCGAAGACGGCGATGGAGGCGAGCGCGGCTCCGGCGAGGGCGAAGGGCAGGAACTCGGCGGGGCGGGTGAGGCCGAGGAGGTGGATGGCGGTGACGACGGCGAGCGCCGCTCCGGCGTTGACGCCGAGGGTGGTGGGTGAGGCGAGGGGGTTGCGGGTGACGCCTTGGCAGACGGCTCCGGCGAGGCCGAGTGCGGCACCGACGACGATGCCGATGACGGTGCGGGGCAGGCGGATGCCGGTGACGGCGAGGGCGTCGCGGCTCGCGTCGCGGCCGAGGAGCGCGTCGACGACGGTGTCCAGGGGTACGGGTCGGGTGCCGAGGGCGAGGCTGAGTGCGACGCAGACGGCAAGGGCCGCAATGCCTATGGCGAATACCGTCGTGGTGCGCGCCGGGGTGCGGCGGCGGACCGGGGCGGTGGTCGGGTGGTGGGCGTCGGACACGCGAGCAGATTAGGTAAGGCATGCCTAATGGCTAGCGCGCGCCACCTGGGAACGTGGCCCTGCGCACATAAACTTGAAACTTCAATTCAAGAGGGCTGACGCGCGGAACCCGGCACAGGCGGGAATGCGACAGTTTAAGCGGTTTCCGAGATACCGGTCGGCCGGTAAGCTTGGGTCCCATGCCCTCCAGACAACGGCCGCGCGCACCCCAGCTGCGGTTCCTCACCGACCTCGCGCGGCCGCAGTCAGGCCGCATCGCGCTCGGCACGCTGTTCTTCCTCCTCGCGGGCGGCGCCTCCATGTCGCAGCTGTGGATGCTCGGCCAGGTCGTCGACGACGGCCTCGTCGCCCGCGACGGCCGCGCCCTCGCGTTCTGGCTGACGCTCATGGCGATCGCGGTCACGGTGCAGCCGGCGTCCTGGGTGCTCGGCTACCGGCAGTTCAACACCGCCGACGCCGCGAGCCAGCGGGTCATCGTCCGGCGGCTCACCGACCACCTGAACGCGGCCGGGACCGGCGTGCGCGGGCGCGTCTCCGCCGGTGAGCTGGTGAACCTCCCGAGCGAGGACATGCGCAAGGCGGCCCACACCGTCACCGAGATCGGTTTCCTCACCAACAACTTCGCGATGTTCGCCATCGGCTCGGCACTCGTGTGGTCCATCCACCCGCTGCTGGGCGGGATCGTGATCGCAGGGAGCGTCGTCACCGCCCTCGTCGCCGGGCCGCTCCTCAAGAGCCTCCAGCGGCGCCAGGCCGACTACCGCGACATGATCGGCTCGCTCACCGCGCAGGCGGCCGACATCGTCGGCGGTCTGCGGGTCCTGCGCGGCATCGGCGGCGACCTGCTGTTCACGGCGCGGTACCGGGAGCAGTCGACGGCGCTGCGCGAACGCGGCTACGCGGTCGCCAACTCCAGCTCGTGGATTCACGCCCTGCGCGGCTCCATGCCGATCGTGTTCGTCGCCGCCATCACCTGGGCCGGCGCGCTCCTCGTCGTGGACGGCGCGCTCACCATCGGCGGCCTCGCCTCCGCGTTCAGCTTCGCGACCATCTTCATCGCCGTCTCCGGGAACTTCATCATCTCCGCGAACTACCTGGTCGCCAGCTGGGTCGCCGCCGGCCGCCTCACCCGGTTCCTCGCCATCGCAACGGATGTCGACGACCAGGGAACGCTGCCCGGCGAAAGCGGCGAGCTGCACGACCCCGACTCGGGCCTCACCGTCCCCGCCGCCGGGCTCACCGTGCTCGTCACCGCCGAGACCGCCCCGGCCGCGGACGCCTGCGAGCGCCTGGCCCGCTACCGCGACTCCGAAGCGGTGTGGGGGTCGCGGCCGTTGGAGGCGTACGCCCTCGCCGACGTGCGCGAACGGATCATGCTGCTCACCGACGAGGACTACCTCTTCGAAGCGACCCTCGGCGACACGCTCAGGGCCGCACCCGAAACCGCTAGCGCCGCGATCGCGACCGCCTGCGCCGCAGACGTGTACACCGGGCTCGGCGCTACCTTCGACGGGCACATCGCCGAAGGCGGACGCAACCTCTCCGGCGGCCAGCGCCAGCGGCTGCGCCTCGCCCGCGCCCTCGCCGCCGGACCGCAGACGCTCCTGGCCGTCGAGCCGACCTCTGCGGTCGACTCGCACACCGAATCGCTGATCGCCACGCGCGTCGCCGAGACGCGCGCGGCGCTGTCGACCCTCGTGGTGACCGCATCGCCGCTGTGGCTGGCCCGCGCCGACCGCGTGGTGTGGATGGTCGAAGGCAAGGTCCACGCCACCGGGACCCACGCCGAACTGCAGGCCGAGCCCGAATACCGACTCCTCACCGCACACGGAGCGTCCGCATGAGCGCCCACGACACACGAGCGCGACTGCCGATTGCGAGCCCCGCGCAGGTGCGGCGGGCCTTCCGGGGCCTGCTCGCCGCCGACAAGGCCTCCGCCGCGCAGGTCCTCGTCATGTACACGCTCGCGGCCGGGTTCAGCGTCGCCATCCCGGTCCTGCTGGGACGGGTCGTCGACGGGATCGGCGCGGGCTGGGGCGCGGGCGACGTCAACCTCGTCTGCGGCATCATCCTCGCTTGCGTCGCAGTGCAGTTCGTGCTTAGCCGCCTGGGCCGCAGGGCCGGGTACCGGTTCGGGGAGCGCGCCGCCGCGCGGCTGCGCGAAGAAGTCATCACCCGGGTGCTCGGGCTGCCGCTCGACCGCGTCGAGCAGGCGGGCCGGGGCGACCTCGGGACGCGGACCGCGACCGACGTGAACACCGTCGCTGATCTACTGCGCGACAACGGACCCACGATCGTCACCTCCCTCATCGAAGTGCTGGTGCTGTACCTCGCGCTGTTCGTCGTCAACCCGCTGCTGGGCCTGGTCTCGCTGCTGACGCTGCCGCCGCTGATCCTCGCTGCGCGCCGGTACCTGCGGAGCGCGGGCCTCGTGTTCACCGCGCAGCGCGCCGCCATGAGCGAAGCGGCCGAGACGCTCGCGGCCTCCGGGAGCGGCGCCCGCACGGTGGCGGCGCTCGCGATGCAGTCGGAACGGCGCGACCTCGGCTACGCGCGGGCCGAGACCCTGTACGAGCGGTTCAAGCGGCTCATCCGGCTCCAGATGGAGTTCTTCTTCCTCCTGCTGTGGCTCAACCGGGTCCAGCTCCTGCTCACGATCATCGCCGCCGGGCTGTGGTACCTCGACGGCGGCCTGACCATCGGTACCGCGATCGCGGCGATCACCGTGGTCGTGCGCATCGCCAACCCCACCAACGGGGTCATGATCCACCTCAGCGAGTTCCAGCAGGGATCGGCGGCGCTCGCGCGCATCGCCGGAGTCGGGCTCATCGAGTCCGCGCCGCGCGAGGCCTCTCCGGACGGGACCGACCTGGTCCTCGAGAACGTGACGTTCGGGTACGGCGACGGACCCGACGTGCTGCACGGCCTGAGCCTGCACCCGCGCGCGGGCGAACGGCTGGTCGTCGTCGGCCCCTCGGGCGCAGGGAAATCGACGATCGCACGGCTCCTCGCCGGAATCGACCGGCCCCGGTCCGGGACCGCGCTGCTCGGCGGGGTCCCGGTGTGCGACATCGCAGTCGAGGACCTGCGCCGCCGCGTCGTGCTCGTGACCCAGGAGCACTACGTGTTCACGGCGACCTTGCGGGAGAACCTGATCCTCGCCGCGCCTGACGCCGATGACGCGCACCTGCTCGCGGCCCTGCGCCGCGTCGACGCCGGATGGGCCGTCGCGGCCGGGCTCGACACGATGGTCGGCCCCGAGCACCGCGCACTCACTACGGCTGAGGCGCAGCAGATCGCGCTCGCGCGCGTCGTCATCGCCGACCCGCCGATCGTCATCCTCGACGAGGCCACGGCCGGCATCGACCCTGCTAGCGCCGGGAATGTGGAGGCCGCGCTGGCTGCGGCGCTGGCGGGCCGCACGGTCATCGCGATCGCCCACCAGCTGCAGGCCGCGGCCTCGGCCGACCGGATCGCGGTGGTCGAGGACGGCCGCATCGCGGAAGAGGGCCCGCACGACGCGCTGCTCGCGGCGGGCGGGGTGTACGCGGGACTCTGGCACGCCTGGCAGGGCGCCTGACCGTCAAACGGTGGGGAGCCGGTAGACCGAGACGTGGTACGGGGAGTCGGCGGTGAACTCGCCGCCCTGCCAGTCGGCATGGCGGGATTCGAGTTCGAAGCCGGCGAGGCGGGCCATGAGGTCCAGTTCGGAGGGCCAGATGTACCGGTGCGGGGTGCGGCCGAGGCGGGCCTGCCGGGTCTCGTCGAAGGTGAAGTGGTGGGAGACCACGTGCTGGTTGAGGGTGTCGTAGGTGTCGAGCAGGACGTACCCGTCCTCGACGACGCCGACCGTGGCTTTGCGGCCCGGAGGGAGCGCGCGCAGTTCGGGCACCCACAGCTCGATCACGAACCGCCCGCCCGGGGCGAGGTGGCGGGCCGCGTTCTGGAAGCACTCGATCTGCTGGTCCTGGGTGAGCAGGTTCGAGATGGTGTTGAACACCAGGTAGGCCAGGCGGAACTCGCCGGGGGCCTGGACGGTGGTCATGTCGCCTTCGAGCACCGGGAGCGCTGCTTCATCGGCTTTGGTGCGGAGCACGGCGATCATGTCGGGGGACAGCTCGATGCCGGTCACCGGCACGCCGCGCTCGGTGAGCGGTACGCCCACGCGTCCGGTACCGATCGCGAACTCGAGGGCGCGGCCGCCTTCGGCGAGTTCGGCGAGCCGGTCGACGGTCGGGTCGAGGACCTCCGGCGCGAACATGCCCTCGCCAGGAGTGTCATAGCCGCGGGCTGCCTCGGCGTCCCAGTAGTCGTTCGATTCCATCGACCCAGGATTCCTCAGGCCCGCAGCCGTGTCGAGCGGTTTGCGGGATGGACACACCTGTGAGGACCTGTACCGCACTGCTGCTACCGCGCTGCTGCAAGGTCAGTCGAGTTCGGGGCGTGCCACCCATCCGGCGATCAGGATCAGGCCGGAGGGGCGGTGGCGGGCCAGGTAGGCGAAGGGCCGGTCGAAACGGATCGAGGCGCGGACGTGCTTGTGCTGCGGCTTGCTGAAGGCTGCGGTGCGGAGCATCGCGATGGCGGTGACGGCGGCGGCTTCGAAGCCGGTGGCGCTGAAGATCGCGGTGGCCGTCTGCTTGGCCTGGCTGACGTAGACCGGTTCGGCGGCAAGGCGGTCGAAGCGGGCGCGGTCCTCGTCTGAGGCGGTGAGGAGGCCGAGGGCGGCGACGTCGTCGATCAAGTCGAGGTCGTTGTCGAGCTTGAAGCGCACGGCTTGGACGTCGATCTCGGGGCCGGTCTGCGGTTGCATGGCCGCGGTCTCGGTGACTTCGACTCCGGCGGCCCGCTCCCCCACCGCGAGTTCGGTGGATGAGCGGCCCCAGGCGGGGTCGGTGGCGGCGTCGAGGAGGGCGCTCATGACCGCCTGCGGCGCAAGGTCTTCGCGGCCGAGGCCGAGGAGCACGTCGATGTCGCTGTCGCCGGGGACGGTGAGGACCGAGGCGTCGGGGGTGACGCGGAGGAGGTCATCGTGGAGGGTTGTCGTGAGTGCTCGGCAGCGTCCGAGTCCCGCCCAGGGGCCTTTCGGGAAGGCGCGGCTGGTGTCTTCGAAGGGCGTGGCCCAGGTGGTGCGTACGGACAGGGCGCTGGCGAGGACGAGGTCGATGGGTTGGCCGAAGTCGAGCGGCATCCGGTCGATGAGCCCGTCGGTGTTCCGGGAGGCCCATGCGTCGAGGGCCGCCTTGTCCGCAGCGGGATCGCCGGTGAGTGAGCCGACCGCGTCTACGGGCAGGTTCGCGGTCCATTGGGGGTCGAGGGTGACGCGGGCTCCGGCCCAGACGGCGAGGGCGAGCTTGATCGCCGGGGTCGAGCGGACCGCTTCGAGCAGTGCGGCAGGGACTTTCGCGGCCTGCTTGCCATCGATGCCCGTGGCGGCGAGCAGCTCGTCGCGGGTCTCGCCGACGGCGCCGGTGGCCAGCGCGGTGAGCAGCGGCCATATGCCGAGCCCGGAGGCGACGGCCGGAATCGAGGCGCGCGAGGCGAACCACCGCCGGGTGAGTTCGTTGGCGGCGTCGATCTCGCTTGCGGTCAGCGCGCCTTGCAGTGTCGTCTCGGTGCCCATCCCCTGGATGCTAGCGGGCCCGAGCCGCTGTCTCCATCGGATCGGCGACCCAGCAGCTCCGGGCGATCGTGCTTGGCCGCGCGCTACTCCCCCGGGTCGTTGACCCAGCCTGCGATGATGATGAGGCCTGAGGGGCGGTGGCGGGCGAGGTAGGCGAAGGGGCGGTCGAAGGTGGCGACCGCGCGCCGGTGCGGGTGGAGTTTCTGAGGCGGTGCGGCGCCCATCCAGTCCATGCCGAAGGCGGTGACGGCGGCGGCTTCGAAGCCGGTGGCGCTGAACGTCGCCGTGGCCGTCTGTTTGGCCTGGCTGACGTAGAGGGGTTGGGCCGCAAGGCGGTCGAACTGGGCGTACTCGTCGTCCGAGGCGAGTTCGAGGCCGAGCGAGGCGGCGTCTTCGAGGAGGTCGAGGTCGCTGTTGAGGTTGAAGGCGGGCACAACCGCGTTGGTCTCGGGCGAGGTCTGCGGCGTGGGGCCCTGGTACTTGAGGAAGGTGACGCCGATCGCGGCCAGGTCCGCGTTGCTTTCGGTGGCGGGGCGGCCCCAGTTCGGGTCGGCGGCGGCGTCGATGAGGGTGGACATGACCTCTTGGGGCAGCGCGTCCTCGCGGCCGAGGGCGAGGAGGACGTCGATATCGTTGTCGCCTTGGAAGGTGAGCACGGCGGTGTCGGGCCTGACTCTCAGGACCTCGTAGTCGTAGGAGCCGGTGAGGACCTTGCCCCGGTCTTTCCAAGGGCCGCTTCGGAAGGGCGCGCGTTCGTCGAATGCAGTGCGCCATTTGGTGCGCACTGACAGGGCGCTGGCGAGGAGCAGTTCGATCGGTTCGTCCAGGTTGACCGGCATCTGCTCGATGAGGCCGCCGGTGTTGCGCGAGGCCCATTCGTCGAGGGCCGCTTTGTCGGCGGCGGCGTCGTCGGTGAGCGAGCCGATGGCGTCGACGGGCAGGCCCGCGACCCAGTCGGGGTCGAGGGTGACGCGGGGCCCGGACCAGGCCGCCAGGGCGAGGTGGAGGGCGGGCGCGGCGTGGACGGCGTCGAGGAGGGCGGCCGGGACGTCGGCGGCCTGGCCGATGTCGAGCCCGGCGGCTTCCAGGAGTTCGTCGAGGGTGGCTTCGACGGCGCCGGTCGCGAGCACGGCGAGGAGGGGCCAGATGCCGAGGCCGGAGGCGACGGCGGGGACCTCGGTGCGGCCGGTGAGCCAGCGGCGGGTGAGTTCGTTGGCGGCCGCGATCTCGTCGGCGTTGAGCGCGTCTTGCAGGGTGGTCTGCTCCATGCCCCGGATGCTAGCGGCCGCTTGCGCGCTAATTCGCTTGCGAGGTCCCCTCACCGGTCCTACCCTCGGGCTCATCGTCGGTTCAGACGTGTCAGTCCTCGTCGTTGCAGGAGATCGCCATGCGCCAAACCTCGGAGTGCTTCAGCCGATTCCAGACGATCTCACTCTCGAGGACTTGCTTTGCCGTATCTCAATCTGGGGATTCTCGCCCACGTCGACGCCGGTAAGACCAGCCTGACCGAGCGGCTGCTGTTCAACGCGGGCATCATCGACCGCGTCGGCAGCGTCGACTCCGGCAGTACGCAGACCGACTCCATGGACCTGGAGCGGCGGCGCGGGATCACCATCCAGTCGGCGGTCGTGGCGTTCCAGCTGGACGACCTCACCGTCAACCTCATCGACACTCCCGGCCACACCGACTTCATCGCCGAGGTGGAGCGGGCCCTGCGCGTGCTCGACGGCGCGGTGCTGGTGGTCTCGGCCGTGGAGGGCGTGCAGGCGCAGACCCGCGTCCTGTTCCGCACGTTGGAGCGGCTCGGGGTGCCGACGCTCCTGTTCGTCAACAAGGTCGACCGGCGCGGTGCGCGCGAGGCGGACCTGCTGGACGACCTGGCCGCGATGCTGAGCCCGCGGCTGCTGCCGATGGGCACGGTGCGCGGCATCGGCGGCGGGGACGCCGCCGTGGAGCCGTTCGCGTTCGGCGATGCGGTGTTCGCCGAGCGGGCGGTCGAGATGCTGACGGCCGGGTCGGACGAGTTCCTGGCCGCGTACCTGGACGGTCCTGACTCGCTCGACTGCGAGTCGGAATTGGCCGCGCAGGTGCGGTCGGGGAAGGCGCACCCGGTGTTCTTCGGGTCGGCCGTGACCGGCGCTGGCGTGGCGGCCCTGACCGAGGGCATCCGGCGGTATCTGCCGGTGCCGCAACGGGACTCGGAAGGCGAGCCGGTCGGGACGGTGTTCAAGGTCGAGCACGGCGCGGCGGGTCAGAAGGTCGCGTACGTCCGGTTGCATCGCGGGCGGATCGCGCCGCGCGAGCAGTTGCGGACGTTCCGGCGGGTCGACGGGACCGTGGCGTCGTTCGAGGGCAAGGTGACCGGCGTCGAGGTGTTCGCGCAGGGCACGGAGACGGTGATGGCCGTGGCCGAGCCCGGGAGTATCGCGAAGGTCAAGGGCCTCACCGAGGTCCGGATCGGCGACGCGATCGGGTCGGAGGAGGCGCTGGCGGGCGGCGGGTTCTTCACGCCGCCGACGCTGGAGACGGTGGTGCGCCCGGCCGATCCGCACGACCGCATCCGGCTGAACCGGGCGCTGCTGAGTCTGGCCGAGCGCGATCCGCTCGTCGACCCGCACTTGGACGAGCTGTCAGAGGAGATGGCGGTGCGGCTCTACGGGGAGGTGCAGAAGGAGGTCGTGGCCTCGCTGCTCGACGAGGAGTTCGGCATCGCCGTCGAGTTCGAGGAGACGCGGGCGATCCACATAGAGCGGCCGGTCCGCACGGTCGAGGCGCTGCACGAGATGGGGCCTTGGCAGCAGACGCCGCACCTCGCGACCGTGGGGCTGCGCCTGGAGCCGGGCGAGCCGGGTTCGGGCCTGCGCTACGGCCTGGAGGTCGAGCGGGGCTCGCTGACGCGGGCGCTGCGGAACGCGGTCGAGGAGACCGTCCACAAGGTCCTGAAGCGGGGCCTGTACGGGTGGGCCGTCACCGACTGCCGGGTGCTGCTGACCGCGACCGGGTACATCGGCAAGGCGAGCACGGCGAACGACTTCCGGGCGGTCACGGCGTTCCTGCTGGACCTGATGCTCAAGGAGGCCGGGACCGAGGTCTGCGAGCCGGTGAACAGCTTCAATGTGGAGTTCCCGGCCGGGACCGGCAACGCGGTCCTGAAGACGCTCGGCGAGGCCCGGTCGAACATCAAGGGCCAGTTCTCGACCGAGACGACAGGTTATGTCTCGGGGTTCATGCCGACCGAGGCCGTGCACGGCGTCGAGCGGCGCCTGCCGGGCATCACGGAGGGCCTGGCGCTGTTCACGACCGAGTTCGCCGAGTACCGGCCGGTCTACGGCACGCCGCCCCGGAGAGGTTAGGTCTTGGAAGTCAGTCAGGTCGAGGAGTACCGCTGGGAGGCCCGCGACGGCGCGGGCCGGGTCGTGACCGCGTACGTGTGGGACCGCCCGGACTTCAAGCGGTTCGCGTGGTTCGAGCCGGTCGAAGCGGGCGCGGTCGCCGCGCTCTGCGAGGTGATCGGCGCTGAATGTCCGGTGTACACCGAGGCCGACGCCGATGCGAAGGACCAGCACCGGGAGCTCGCGCAGGCCGGGTTCGTGGGCGAGCGGTACGAGCACCGGTGGTCGCTGCCGGTCGCGACGGCGGCCGCCTGGGACGATACGGCGCTGGCCGGGTTCCAAGTCGGTTCGCCCGAGGATTTCGGGATGCACCGGGTGCGGCTGTTCGACTCCGAGTTGCGCGCCGACATCCCGGGGCTGCGGGGCTGGTGGTCGGACAACGGGTTCTGGGTGAACGAGCACGCCGGGGCGGCCTACGATCCCGCGGTCTATCCGGTGGTGTGGGACCCGGCCGCTGAGCGGTTCGTCGGGATGGCGCGGGTCTGGATGGAGGAGTCCGGTCCGCGCCTCGGCTCGGTCGCGGCGGCGCGGCCGTACCGGGGGCGCGGGGTCGCGGCGGCGCTGCTGGGCACGGTGTTCCGGGTGCTGCGCGAGCGCGGGTATGCGGCGGTGGCGACCGAGTGCGACGCGGCGAACCCGGGTTCGATCGCGTTGATGCGGAAGGCGGGAGGCACGATCACGGGCGGCGCGTTCGAGTTCGTGCGGCACCCGTGAGCGTCAGGCGGGAGTGCCTCTCGGGCGGCGCGGGAGGCTGACCGTGGCGAGGGCGATCAGGAGGTTCCCGACGATGAAGACAGCCGGGCCGGGGATCTGGAAGTCGATGGTGCTGGAGTAGAACGGCGCGATGAACGCCAGCATCGCGAGCATGATCGGCAGCGCGTAGAGGGCGAAGAGCGGCATGCGCATGCGGGCCGCGATGACCATGCCGACGATCGCTCCGACGACGGGCGCCGCGAAGATGCCGTAGATGATGTACTCGAGCCCGGCCCAGGGGCCGCTGCCCGAGGTGGCGTTCGCGGGGATCATAAAGAGCACCAAGGCGAGGCCTGCCGCCAGTGTCTGCAGCGCCGTGATCCCCAGGGCCCGGCCGAGGCGGGAGAGCCAGCGCGCGCCGGAGTCGCCGTCGAGGTCAGGGGGTCCGTCGTTCGATCGCATGTGCGCAAGATTAGCGGCATCGCGCCGCTTTGGCGTTCCCGCGCCTCGCGGGATCGAACCGCACGCTCATGACGAGGGCGCCGCCTCGGCGGGCAGCCTGTTTCACGATGCGGGAGGGGCGGACCGGCATCCGGGCCGCGGTGTACACGGGGGCGCGGGCGGGCATACTCTCTGATCGTGCGTGTGCTGAGAGGCAGGTGAGTCGCATCGAGACCGCTGACGTCGTCGTTATCGGGGCCGGGATCATCGGTGCCGCGTGCGCCGAGGCGCTGAGCGCTGCAGGGCTGCGGGTCCTCGTGGTCGACCGTGGTGCCCCCGCTGGGGGGACCACGGCCGGGGGCGAGGGCAATGTGCTGCTGTCCGACAAGGCCCCCGGGCCGGAACTGGATCTGGCCGTCGCGTCGCGGCGGCTGTGGCCCGAGCTGATCGAATCGCTGCGGGCCGAGCTCGGCGACGAGGTCGCGCGGGTGGAGTGGGAGCCCAAGGGCGGCTTGGTGGTCGCCACGGACCAGGACGCCGTGGGGCCGCTGTCGATCCTCGCCGACGCGCAGCGCGCGGTCGGCGTCGAAGCGGTCGAGGTCGCGCCTGACGAGGCCCGCGCGATGGAGCCGCACCTGACCGAGCAGGTCGCCGGTGCCGTGCACTATCCCGGGGACGCGCAGCTGCAGCCGGTGCTGGCCGCGACCGCGATGCTCGCGGCCGTGCGCGCTCGCGGGGGCGAGGTGCGCGGCGGAGCTGAGGCGCACGGCCTGGTCTCCGACGGGTCGGGGAACGTCGCCGGGGTGCGCGTGGGCGAGGGGACCGTGTCGTGCGGTGCGGTCGTGAACGCGTGCGGGCCGTGGGCCGGCCATTTCAGCGTCGCGGCGGGCGCGCCGATCGAGGTGCTGCCGCGCCGGGGCATGGTGCTGGTGACCGCGCCGCTCCCCCAGGTCGTCAACAGGAAGGTCTATGCGGCCGATTATGTTGCGGCCGTGGCGAGTTCGGACGTGGACCTGCAGGTGTCGGCGGTGGTCGAGTCGACCGCGACGGGCACGGTGCTCATCGGGTCGAGCCGCCAGCGGGTCGGGTTCGACGAGTCCCTGCAGGTGGAGGTGCTGCGGCGGTTGGCGCGCAGCGCGGTGAAGCTGTTCCCGGTGCTGGCGGGTGTGCCGGTGATGCGGACGTACGGCGGGTTCCGGCCGTATACGCCGGATCATCTGCCGGTGATCGGCGAGGACCCGCGGTTTCCCGGCCTGTGGCACGCGTCCGGGCACGAGGGCGCGGGTATCGGGCTGGCTCCGGCGACGGGGCGGCTGCTGGCGGATCTGATGTGCGGGCGCGAGCCCGAGGTCGATCCGGCGAGGTTCAAGGTGGACAGGCCTGCGGTGATCGCGGAGGTGCGGACGTGAGGGTGCGGTTCGAGGGCGAAGAGGTCGAGGTCCAGGAGGGCCAGACCGTCGCGGGGGTGCTGCTGGCGAAGGGCGTCCGCTCGTGGCGGACCACTCGGGGCGCAGGGCGCCCGCGGGGCCTGTTCTGCGGGATCGGCGTGTGCTTCGACTGCCTGGTGGTCGTGAACGGGGTGCCCGATGTGCGGGCGTGCCAGCGGGTGGTCGCCGACGGCGACGATATCCGCACGCAGACCGGGGCGGAGCTGCCGTCATGAGGCGCATCGTGGTGATCGGCGCGGGCCCGGCGGGCCTGGCCGCGGCGAATGCGGCTGCGCTGCACGGGGTCGAGGTGGTCCTGGTCGACGCGGGCGCGAAGCTCGGCGGGCAGTACCACCGGCAGGACGCGCTCGCGTCAAAAGACAAGTTCGCCCCCTCGGCGAAGCTAGCGAGCCGTAAGTTCGCACTGCCGCGAAACGTCGAGCACGTGGCGAACGCGGCCGTGTGGGCGATCGAGAAGGTCGACGGCGGGCACCGCGTGCACCTGCGGATCGGCCCGGCCGACGGGCCGGACCGGAAGGGCCGGACGGTGGAGGCGCGGGCGCTCGTGCTCGCGACGGGCGCGTACGACAGGGCGCTGCCGTTCCCCGGCTGGGACCTGCCGGGGGTGTTCACCGCCGGTGCGGCGCAGGCGCTCGCGAAAGGCCAGGGCGTGGCGGTCGGCGACCGGGTCGTGGTCAGCGGGACCGGGCCGTTCCTGCTGCCGGTGGCGGACTCGCTGATCGGCGCGGGCGCGCGGGTCGTGGAGGTCGCCGAAGCGAACGCGGCGGTGACCGGGTGGCTGGCGAACCCTGCAGGTGCGCTCGCGGGCTGGAAGAAGACGAGTGAGCTGGCGCGGTACGCGGCGGTGCTTGCGCGGCACCGGGTGCCGTACCGGTCCCGGACGGCCGTGGTCGAGGCGCACGGCATCGAGTCCGTCGAGTCGGTGACCGTCGCGAAGCTGGATGCGCTGTGGAACCCGGTGCCGAGTTCGGAGCGGCGGATCGAAGCGGACGCGGTCGCGGTCGGGTTCGGGTTCACGCCGCAGCTGGAGCTGGCGCTCTCGGCGCGGTGCCGGGTCGAGGACGGGTTCGTCGTCGTCGATGCGGTGCAGGGCACTTCGGCTCCGGGGGTGTTCGCGGCCGGGGAGCTGACGGGCATCGGCGGGGCCGATCTGGCGGCGTCCGAGGGCGAGGTCGCGGGCGCGGCGGCGGCGAAGCTCGTGGGTGCGGCGGTCGAGCCGCCGGTGCGGGCGATGGCGCGGGTCCGGTCGGGCCGGCGGTTCGCGGCGGCGCTGAACGCGGCGTACCCGGTGCGGCCGGGCTGGCAGGGGTGGCTGCGCGACGACACGCTCGTGTGCCGGTGCGAAGAGGTCACCAGGGCGATGCTCTACCGGGCCGTGGACGAGCGGGACGTGGGCGCGGTGCGCCCGCTCAAGCTCGTGAGCGGGGCCGGGCTGGGCCTGTGCCAGGGCCGGGTGTGCGGGCGGAACGTGGCCGAGCTGGCGGACGTGGACGGGACCGGTTTCGCGAAGCGGCCGATCGCGTCCCCGATCCGGCTGGCGGAGCTCGCCGAGGAGGCGCCGGTCGAGTCGCCGATCGACGCCGAGTCGGCGGGCCGGGCGCTGGGCGTCGAATACTGATCGAAGGCGCTGCATGGGCCGTCCGCGAGTTTTCGCGGGCGGCCTTTCTCGTTGGCGAGGCCGCCGGACCGGGGTTGACATACGTTCCCAGGGGTGCGTACGGTACGTCTGACTACGTAGTCATAAGGAGCTGTAGATGAGCAACTGGCCGAACCCGATCCTGTTCGGGGCCGCGTACTACTACGAGTACCACCCGGACGTCGTGGCCGGATTCGACACCGAGGCCGCCGCCGCGCGGCTCAAGACCGACCTCGACCTCATGGTCGAAGCCGGGTTCTCGGTCATCCGCGTCGGCGAGTCCGTCTGGAGCACTTGGGAACCCGAGAACGGGCGGTTCGACCTCGACTGGCTCCAGCCGGTCCTCGACGGCGCGCACGAGCGCGGCATCGCCGTCATCCTCGGCACCCCCACGTACGCCGTCCCGCCGTGGCTCGTGCGCCTCTACCCCGAGATCGCCGGGGAGCACCGCACCGGCGAGCGCTTCGGCTGGGGCGGGCGCCAGGAGGTCGACTACACCCACGCCGCGTTCAAGTTCCACGCCGAGCGGGTCATCCGCAAGATCATGGCGCGCTACGCCGACCACCCGTCCGTCATCGGCTTCCAGGTCGACAACGAGCCCGGCCTGCGGATCTACCACAACGAAGGCGTCTTCCAGCAGTTCGTGGACCGCCTGCGCCACCAGTACGGCGACGTCGAGGCCCTCAACCGCGAATGGGGCCTGGTCTACTGGTCCCACAAGCTCGCGACCTGGGCCGACCTGTGGCGGCCCGACGGGAACGCGCAGCCGCAGTACACGCTCGCGTGGCGCAGGTTCCAGGCCGACCTGACCACCGAGTTCATCGGCTGGCAGGCCGACCTCGCCCGCGAGTACGCGCGCGAGGACCAGTTCGTGACCACGTGCATCTCCTACTCGCGCCCCGGGATCGACGACCCGTCGCTCACGGCGGGCCTGGACGTGACCGCCGGGAACCCGTACTACTCGATGCAGGACGGCCTCGCCATGCCCGCCGCCGACGGCGGCGACGCGATCGACTGGAACACCAAGGGCGCGTGGGCGCTCTACCACTCCGCCGACCGCATGTACTCCTCGAAGCAGGCGCCGTACCTGGTCACCGAGACCAACGCGCAGGCCATCGGCATGTCCTGGTGGAACGAGCCGGCCTACGACGGGCAGTGGCGCCAGTGCGCCTGGGCGCTCGTCTCGCGCGGCGCGGCCATGATCGAGTACTGGCAGTGGCAGACCCTCCACTTCGGAGCCGAGACGTACTGGGGCGGCGTCCTCCCCCACAGCGGCCGACCCGGGCGGACCTACCGCGAACTCGCGCAGATCGGCAAGGAGCTCCAGCAGACCGGCGGGGCCCTCGACGGCCTCGTGCCCGGCGCCGACGTCGCGGTCCTCTACTCCAAGCGCAGCGAATGGGCGCTGGCGGCCGAGCCGCAGATCCAGAAGGACGGCGGCGACCCCGAGCACCGCTCGTTCGAGGTCATCCACGGCCCGTTCTACCGGGGCGCGTTCGACGCCGGACTCCAGGCGCGGATCGTCCACACGAGCCAGCTGGGGTCCCCCGAGGAGGCGGTCGCCGAGTACCCGGTGCTCGTGGCCGCCGGGCTCTACGCCGAGGACGACGACCTGCTCGACTGGCTCACCGCGTACGCGGCGGCGGGCGGGCACCTCGTGGTCGGCCCGCGCACCGGCTACGCCGACGAAGAGGCCCGGGCCCGCCGCGAAGTGCAGCCCGCGCGGCTCGCCGAGGCCGCCGGGGTCTGGTACGAGGAGTTCGCGAACCTCACGGCCGAGATCGCACTGCAGGCCCCCGAGGGTTCGCCGCTGCGGCTGGAGACCGGTGCGGCGGCGGTGAAGTGGGCCGACGGGCTCAACGTCGAAGGCGCCGACGTCCTCGCCGAGTACGTGCACCCGCACTACGGCCGGTTCGCGGCCGCGACCACCAGGGCGCACGGTGCGGGCCGCGTGACCTATGTGGGCGCGATCCCCAACTCCGCGTTCGGCAGGTCGCTGTTCGAGTGGATCGCCCCCGCCGACGCGTGGCGGCCCGAGCACCCGAGCCTGACCGCGACCAGCGGCGTCAACGGCGAAGGCCGCACGGTGCGGTTCGTGCACAACTGGTCGTGGAACGAGGTCGACTACCCGGTGCCCGCGGCGGTGACCGACGCGATCGACGACACCGCCTACGAGGCGGGCGCGGCGCTGCGGCTCGGCCCGTGGGACGTGAAGGTCCTCATCGAGCGGTAGTTCACGAGAGGCGGGGGGGGGGGGGGGGGCCCCCCCCCCCCCCCCCCCTCTCCCCCCCCCCCAGGTCGGCGCCCCTTCTTGTGTCGTTTCTTGTCTCTCCCAACCCCCAAAACACCCCC